>JBAVUP010000178.1:0-32092 GCA_049696835.1 Desulfobaccales bacterium | reverse complement strand
CCCATGCAGATATTGATGATGTTTTTCCCCCGGGGCACCAGGGAAAAGGCATTGTAAAAACTAGCGACGCGCAGAATTTCGGTCAACGGCAGTTTCAGCTCATCGGAGACGTGTTCCAGGGCGGGGCGGGGCAGCCAGTTGAAGTGCCGGTTGATGTCCAGCAACACGGGGAGCAGGTTGCCGGGTTCGTCCCGGTAGGCGGCGATGATCCCCGCCACCACGTCTTCGTCGGTGGCCTCGGCATAACTGGTGCGGGCCCGGGCGGCCTCTTCGGGCAGTTGCACTTCATAGCGGATGGGGCAGACTTCCAGGCAGGTCCCGCAGCCCGTGCATTTGTCGATATCCACGTAGCGGGGATGCTTTTCCAGGGTGGCGGTGAGATGGCCCGGTTCGCCGCGCACTTCTTTTAGATCGGTAAGGGTGAGGATTTCGATGTTCGTGTGCCGGCCGACCTCGACCAGCTTGGGCGAGATAATTCACATAGCGCAATCGTTGGTCGGGAACGTCTTGTCGATCTGCGCCATGGTGCCGCCGATGGCCGGCCCCTTTTCCACCAGGTGGACGAAATAGCCCGCATTGGCTAAATCCAGGGAGGCCTGCATCCCGGCAATACCACCGCCAACCACCATCACCGATCCCAGAACTTCTTCGGACATTGCGCGTTCCTTTGTGAGAAGGGCTTTAATCGGGTTGGTAACTTGTGACGTACTGGGTGAAATCTAGCATTACTAGGTAACTATCTTATGTTCAGTTTAAATATATGGACCCATTTCTGTCAAGAAGAAATTATGGAGCGAATGCCCTCGTGACCCCGTTCCGGTTGAACCAATTGTGATCTTGCTCCTTCCATGCCAGACGTGCTGTTGCATTTTCCCGCAGGTTTTAGGGATGTTAGGGCAAAAGCGCCTATTTCTCCCGGCGGACGGTCGGGATAATTTCCTCATGGGGGGGAATAATGCACCCTGGCGCCCCCCCACTGGGCCCGCCCGCCTTCTGGTTTCAGCCCACCTCCCTGCTCCGGGAGTGGTCACTGCACGATGACAATGCCGGCCAGGGTGCCCTTGGGCATATCCTCCGGCTTGGCGTCGCTGCCGATGGGATAGATGTCCCACCCGGCCTGGGCCGCCATGTGGTAGACGTCGATGCCCACGGCTTCCATGGACGGCCGGGACTTCAGGGAAAATCTGCACTTTTTGCCTTCCATAGCCAGGCAGCCCTCCTGCTGGCCGCAATAGGTGTGGCGGCAGGAGCCCGCGGCAAAACCGAAGGCCAGGTAGTGGCCGTCGTAAAAGGCCATGGATTCGACTTCATTGACGATCTTATAGACCTGCTGATAGGCCGCCACCCGCTCTTTGATGGTGGCCTTGTCCCGGACGATCACCTCCGGCGGCACCTCCAGGATGAAAAACACGGCCCAATGGTACTTGTTCAGCAGCTCCTGGAGTTCCGCGGCTTTCATGGTATTGGGAAAACAGTGGGCGCTGACGCCGTAGCCGAAACAGCGGGGAATCTGGCACTTGAGGGTCACCCGCTCATCCACCGGGATGTCCTCGGCCTTGACGATCTTGGCCTGGGTGGCCCCCAGTTTCAGGGCCAGATCCCGGTAGCGCTCCAGGTCCTGGGGCAACCGGTCTTCATACATGTCCACCGCGATCTTTCTCACCTTTCGACCCATGCGCCCTCCCTCTTGAACCCGGTTCCACCTATTATCCCTCTTCTCGCGCTTTACTTCAAGCTTTCTCCCACGGCAGACCATTTCACCAGTGGCCCAGGTGTCTCACCTGGGCAGGCGCAGGCTGAAACCTGCGGCTGCCAAAAGAGCTCTTGGGTCGCAACTCAGCATTGCACTTTGCCGCCGCCAAATTGACAAGGGGGAGCGGCTCTGATACAAGAGAAGGGTTCGCACTTCCCCGGCTATCTCATAACCTACGGTAAGAATTCATGAAAATCGCCATCCTCACCAACGAATACCCACCGCATATCTACGGCGGCGCCGGGGTGCACGTGGACTGTCTCAGCCGGGAACTGGCCCGCCTGGACGGCCACCGGCACATCCTGAAGATTCTCTGTTTCGGCGACCAGCGCCAAACCCTGGTCAATGAGACGGTCACCGGGGTCACCCCGGAGTTTGAATTTCCCTTTCAAGAACCCCGCCATCGGCGCCTGTTGGACACCCTCTACCGCAACCTGATCATGACCGGGTCGCTGGCGGACGTGGACCTCATCCACTGCCACACCTGGTACACCCACCTGGCCGGCTGTCTGCTCAAGTCTCTGTTGGGCGTGCCCCTGGTGCTCACCACTCATTCCCTGGAACCCCACCGCCCCTGGAAGGAGGAGCAGTTGGGGGCCGGCTACCACGTCAGCACCTGGGTGGAGCGCACGGCCTACCAGAACGCCGACGGCGTCATCGCGGTGTCCCGGGCCATGGCCGAGGATGTCCAGAAGCTGTACGGGGTGGCGCCGGCGAAGGTCCGGGTCATCTATAACGGTATCGACGTGAGCCGGTACAAGCCCACGGTCAACCCGGAGGTCCTGCACCATTACGGCATCGACCCGGATCGGCCTTACGTCCTGTTCGTTGGCCGCATCACCCACCAGAAGGGCATCATGCATTTGCTCAAGGCCATGGAATATTTCCGGGACGGGGTGCAGGTGGTGCTGTGCGCCGCGGACCCGGACACCCCGGAGCTCGGCAAGGAAACCGCCGCCCGGATCGACGCCCTCCGGGCCCAAACCGGCAGGCAGATCGTCTGGATCTCCACCTTCGTGCCCCAGGACCGGATCATCCCGCTTTACAGCCACGCCGCGCTCTTCATCTGCCCCTCCATTTACGAGCCCTTCGGCATCATCAACCTGGAGGCCATGGCCTGCGGCACCCCGGTGGTGGCCTCGGCGGTGGGGGGGATCAAGGAGGTGGTGCTGCCCGGCAAAACCGGCCTCCTGGTGCCGCTCAAGGCCACCTGCCCGGAGGACCATAAGGCCAAGGCCTCCCAGAAGTTCGCCCGAGGCCTGGCCGCGGCAGTGAACCACCTGCTGGATGACCCGGAGACACGCCAGGAAATGGGGATCAAGGCCAGACAAAGGGTGCTGGACGAATTCAGCTGGACGTCCATTGCCAAACAGACGTTGGAGTTTTACCGGGAAGTGAGGGGGAAGAAAGCAGTTAGCCGTTAGCGGTTAGCAGTTAGTTTTTTTATGAACTACAGTGAAAGATGAAAATGTAGAACAGCCACCCCAGCTAAGCGGCGGCCAATCATGAGGTAGATCGGCTTTATCAACCTTAACTTAGGCTTTGCTAATTGCTAATTGCTGACTGCTAACTGCTAACTGCTAACCCTCTGCCTTAAAAAACACCGCGCCCAACGGCGGCAGGGTCAGGTTGAGGGAGTTAAGGCGGCCGTGGAAGGGGATGGGGGCGGCCTCCAGGCCTCCCAGGTTGCCTTGGCCGCTGCCGCCGTAGTCCTGGGCGTCGCTGTTCAGCACCTCCTTCCAGAACCCGCCGGTCGGCACCCCCACCCGGTAGTTGTATCGGGGCACCGGGGTGAAGTTGCAGGCCACCAGGAGCAGCTCCCCGTCCCGGCCCTTCCTCAGGAAGGTGATGACGCTCTGCTCCACGTCGTTGCAATCGATCCACTCGAAGCCCGCGGGGGTGAAATCCTGGGTGAACAGGGCCGGCTCCTGGCGGTAGAAGCGGTTCAGGTCCTCCACCCATCTTTGTAACGCCGCGTGCCGGGGATAGTCCAGGAGGTGCCAGTCCAGGGAGGCCTCGTGGTACCATTCGGACCACTGGCCGAACTCGTCCCCCATGAACAGCAGTTTCTTGCCGGGCTGGCCGTACATGTACCCGAAAAGCAGCCGGAGATTGGCGAACTTCTGCCAGTCGTCCCCGGGCATCTTGGTCAGGAGCGAGCCCTTGCCGTAGACCACCTCGTCGTGGGACAGGGGCAGGATGAAATTTTCGTGGAAGGCATACAGCATCCGGAAGGTCAGGGTGTTGTGGTGGTACCGCCGGAACACGGGGTCCACGCTCATATATTTCAGGGTGTCGTGCATCCAGCCCATGTCCCACTTGAGGCCGAAACCCAGGCCCCCCACGTAGGTGGGGCGGGAGACCATGGGCCAGTCCGTGGACTCCTCGGCAATGGTCTGGACGTCGGGAAAACTCTTATAGACCTCGGCGTTGAACTGGCGCAGGAAGGCGATGGCTTCCAGGTCTTCCCGGCCGCCGTACTGGTTGGGCAGCCATTCCCCCTCCTTCCGGGAATAATCCAAGTAGAGCATGGAGGCTACCGCGTCCACCCGGAGGCCGTCGGCGTGGTAGCGATCCAGCCAGAACAGGGCGCTGGAGAGCAGGAAGCTCCTCACTTCGTTCCTGCCGTAATTGAAAATGGCGCTGCGCCAGTCGGGATGAAAGCCCCGGCGGGGGTCGGCGTGCTCATAGAGGTGGGTGCCGTCGAAGAAACCGGGGCCGTGCTCGTCCGCGGGGAAGTGGGACGGGACCCAGTCCAGGATGACGCCGATGCCGTGCAAATGCAGGTAATCCATGAGAAACATGAAATCCTGGGGGGTGCCGTAGCGGCTGGTGGGCGCGAAGTAGCCGGTAGTCTGGTAACCCCAGGAACCATAAAAGGGGTGCTCCATGACGGGCAAAAATTCCACATGGGTGAACCCCAGGCGCTGGACGTGATCGGCCAAGAGGGGGGCCAGTTCCCGGTAGGTAAGGGGGCGGTTGCCTTCTTCCGGCACCCGCCGCCAGGAGCCCGGATGGACTTCGTAGACGGCCAGGGGGCCGTCCAGGGCGTTGTGCCACGGACGCCGGGCCAGCCAGTCCCCGTCTTCCCAAGAATACTCCAGGTCCCAGACGATGGAGGCGGTGCGGGGCGGGCCTTCGAAGCTAAAGGCGAAGGGGTCGGCCTTGTCCACCCGGTAGGCGCCGTACTTGGAGGCCACGTGATACTTGTAGAGAGAACCTTGTCCCACCCCGGGGATGAACCCTTCCCAGATGCCCGAGGAGGCCCGGTGACTCAGAGGATGGCTACTTTTATGCCAGCCGTTGAAGTCGCCGGTGACTGAGACCTGCTCCGCATCCGGGGCCCACACGGCAAAATAGGTGCCCGGCGGGTCGGCCTCCTGGAGCACGTGGGACCCCAGCTTGTCATAAAGGCGGTAGTGACTGCCTTCGTTGAAGAGGTAGAGGTCGTCGTCGGTCAACAGGGAGACGTCATAGCGCATGGGGAGGGGGGAAGGCTTGGTCTTTTTGGCTGCCATAAGCTTATCCTGGTCGATTTAGACTTTTATTGCAAGGATTAGACGATAATGAATCAGGGAACCATCACTTTCGTAGGGGCGGGTTTTAAACCCGCCCCTACATCTCCCACGCCTTTTGTCCGGTTCAGGGTATTGGTGCGTAAGACGCACCTTACGAGCTTTTTTCATTGGTGGGGCTGGCCTCCGTACCCGGCTGCCGAATAATTCATGACGGCGGCCAGGGACGGCCGCCCCACCGCCAGGGACGGCCGCCCCACCGCCAGGGACGGCCGCCCCACCATCAGGGAAAGCTGCCCAGCTTGACAACAGGGGTTGGGCGTCATTTCATTTCGGCGGTCTGCAAGACCTGCAGAATGCCCTGGATGGGGAGTTTAACCCAATCGGGGCGATTATTCAGTTCATAGCCCAGCTCGTACACCGCTTTTTCCAGGTAAAAGGCATCCAGGAGGACCCGCAGTTCGTCGTCCCGGGGGGGTAAAAACGTGCCCTGGCCGGCCACGTTCAGGTAAGCCTGGAGAAAGCAGACCGACACCCAGAGCTGCCAGAAGGCCGCCCAGCGCTCCATGGCCGGGAGGTCTTCCGGCCGGCTCAGGCGGGCAAAAATGGCGTGGTGGGCGGCATAATGGAAGGAGCGCAGCATGCCGGCCACATCCGTCAGGGGGGAGCGTTTCAGCCGCCGCTCGGTGAGGGACCGGGCCGGCTCCCCTTCGAAGTCAATGATGACGAAATCTTTGCCGGTGTACAACACCTGGCCCAGATGGTAATCGCCGTGGATGCGGATACGCATGGCCGTGATCTTGCGCTCGAGCATGGCGTGAAAATGCGCGAAGATGGCGTCCTCGTGGTCCAGGGCCTGGTTAGCCGCGGCGCGCACGGCTTCGGGCAGACGGTGCAGGCGGGCCCGGAGCGTTTGGAAGACCCGGGCGGTGAGATTACGCATGGATTGATAGACGGAGCGCTGGTAGAGGGTGGAAAAGGGTTCAGGGGCAAAATCCGGTTCCGTCGGCCTGGAGGCCAGGGCCAGATGGAGCTCCCCGGTGCGCTGGCCCAAGAGCCGGGCCGACTCCAGGTAAGGGCCGATCATCTCCAAGGCCAGCGGAGGGATTCCTTCCCGGGTCAGGGCCAGGAGGGGCTGGTGGGGTATGAGTTCGGCGACCAGCTCCCGCCGTTGCGCCAGGGCCGTTTCAAAATAGTGGCCCAAGGCATCCAGGGTATAATTCCAGGCATCGCCCTGGTTGGCCACAAACCCATGGAGGATGCCCAGGGTGATGGGCTTCTCCCGGGGACGGCGGTACTCCAGGAACCCGGCCACCGGGGCGCTGTGGGCAAACGCGGTTTTCTCGGTGAGGAAGCGGCCGATTTCGAGGTCCAGGTTGACGCCTTCCTCCACCCGCCGGAGAATTTTGAGCACGAAGCGGTCGCCGTAGTCGATGGAGGTGTTGGTCTGCTCGGCTTTGATGATGGCGGCGTCCAGGGCGGCCTCGGGGTGGCCCCGGAGGTGGCGGAAGGCCCGGGTGGTGAAGGCCAGCAGATCGCCGGCGGCGCCCTTCAGATGGCGGCGCCGTTCGATGCTGCCCAGCAAGGTCTGACAGAAGGCAGGTTCCCACACCGCCTCGTACAACACGCCCTGCAGGTCCTGGTGGGTGAGGTGCGCCACCACGGCCTGGGGATAGTCCTTCTGCACCTGCTCGGCCTTCTCGCCCCAAGCGGTGGTTAAGGGGATGACATAGGTTTCGAACTCCCCCTGAATATAGCTGATGTTTACCAGGGTGAAATAGGCCGTGGCGCCATTTAAGGGCAGGGGAATCGTTTCGACGATGTCGGCGGCCTTGATGCCCCGGGCCTTGCCGCCGAACCAGCGGCAGCGCTGGAAATAGTCCGGCAAGACCTCGGCCAGGGCGGAGTGATCCTTACTGCGAAACAGGGCATCCACCGCATTGGGCCAGGTGATGGTGGGGAGCCGGGTTTCCGCCGGGGTCAGGCTGACCTCGGCGGGGTGGGGCTCCTCCAGGGAAAACCAGTAGGCGGTGTGAGGTCCCAGGGTGAGGAAGTACGGCGCCTCTCCGATGGGGGGAAAGGCGCTGCGGCCGATGAGCTCCACCGGGATGAGGCCTTGATGGCCGGACAGGTCCAGTTCCACATATTGCACGAACCGGGACAGGTTAAAGACCGCCAGGATGCATTCGTGCTGATAGCAGCGCAGAAAGGCCAGAACTTTGTAATTTTCTGGATAGAGGAAGCGGATGCTGCCCCGGCCGAAGGCCCGGTAGCGCTTACGCAGGGCGATGAGGCGCTTAATCCACCACAACAGGGAGTGGGGGTTGTTCTGTTGGGCCTCGACGTTGATGGCTTCGTAGTGGTACTCGGGGTCGATGTTGATGGGCAGATAGAGTTTTTGGGGGTTGGCCCGGGAAAAGCCGGCGTTGCGGTCGGTGCTCCACTGCATGGGGGTGCGCACCCCGTCCCGGTCCCCCAGGTAAATGTTATCCCCCATGCCGATCTCGTCGCCATAGTAGAGCACCGGCGTGCCCGGCATGGAGAACAGCAGGGCCTTCATCAGCTCGATGCGGCGGCGGTGATTGCCGAGCAGCGGGGCCAGGCGGCGGCGAATCCCCAGGTTGATGCGCATCTTGGGGTCCCGGGCGTAAACCCGGTACATGTAGTCCCGGTCCTCATCCGTGACCATCTCGAGGGTGAGTTCGTCGTGGTTCCGCAGGAACAGGGCCCACTGGCAGGGCTCGGGGATGGGGGGCGTCTGCTGGAGGATGTCGATGATGGGGAAGCGGTCTTCCATCCGCAAGGCCATGAACATCCGGGGCATGAGGGGGAAATGGAAGGCCATGTGGCATTCGTCGCCGTCGCCGAAATAGGCGGCGGCGTCCTCGGGCCACTGGTTGGCTTCCGCCAGGAGCATGCGGCTCCTGAACTTCTGGTCCACCTGGCGCCGGAGTTCCTTGAGAAAGACGTGCGTTTGGGGCAGGTTCTCGCAGTTGGTGCCGGAGCCTTCATAGAGATAGGGCACCGCGTCCAGCCGGAGCCCGTCCACGCCCATCTCCAGCCAGAAGTTCAGGGTGCGGAAAATGGCTTTTTGGACATCGGGGCTCTCGAAATTCAAATCCGGCTGGTGGGCATAGAACCGGTGCCAATAGTAGGCCTGGGCCACCGGGTCCCAGGACCAGTTGGAGGCTTCGAAGTCTTTGAAGATAATACGGGCCTCCTGGTACTTTTCCCGGGTATCGCTCCAGACATAGAAGTCGCGGTGCCGGCTGCCGGGCTTGGCCCGGCGGGCCCGCTGGAACCAGGGATGCTGATCGGAGGTATGGTTGATGACCAGCTCGGTGACCACCCGGAGACCCCGCTGGTGGGCCTCCCGCAGGAAGGCCTTGAAATCCCGCAGGGTGCCGTAGTGGGGGTTGACGTCGGTGTAATCGGAGATGTCGTAGCCGTCATCCCGCAGGGGCGACGGGTAGAAGGGCAGCAGCCAGATGGCGGTGACCCCCAGGTCCTGGAGATAATCCAGCTTGGCGGTGAGACCCCTAAAATCCCCGATGCCGTCCCGGTCGCTGTCGTAAAACGAGCGGACGTGGACCTCGTAAATGACGGCGTCTTTATACCAAAAAGGGTCCTCATCCGTGAGGAGCAGTGGTTTAGTATGGGCCATAAATAGCTGTCAGCTTTCAGCAGTCAGCTTTCAGCCAGGACTACGGCCTGGTGAAAGCCATCAGTTTTTGGTGGCACAGGCGTCTCGCCTGTGCCGTGCAGGCTGAAGCCTGCAGCTACAGAACAAAATTCTCGGCGGCCGGGGACGGCCGCCCTACGATAATCCCTTAACCCGCCCCAAGTATCACATGAAATAGTCAAAATCCCGTTCGGTGCGCACCCGCCGCCGGATCCGGAAGATATAGGCCGGCGCCACCTGAGGGTTGAGTTCCACGAAATTCTTGGGCCCCTGCCAGAGGAAGCGGGTGTCGCTCAAGAGATCGTGCACCTGGTAGGGCTGATGGGGGTCGAGGCCCCAGTCCCGCAAAGGCAGTTCCAGCCAGCCGCCCAGGGTGTGGTGGGGGTTGAGGTTCACCACCACCAGGATGGTATTGGCCAGGTCCGCCGTATGTTTACTGTAACAGATCATTTGATCGTTATCGATGGCATGAAACGCTAAGCTCCAGTCCCCCTGGAGGGGCGGGTTGTCCCGGCGGATGCGGTTGACCCGGGCGATGAAGTCCTTGAGGCTGTCGGGGCGGTTGAGGTCCCAGCGCTTCAATTCGTACTTTTCCGAGTCCAGATAATCTTCGCTCCCGGGCTCTTTGGCCCGGGCCTCGCAGAGCTCAAAGGCCGGGCCGTAGATGCCGTAATTGGCCCCGAGGGTGGCGGCCAGCACCAGCCGGATCATGAACGCGGGGCGGCCGCCGAATTGCAGGTATTCCGTCAGGATATCGGGGGTGTTGGGCCAGAGGTGGGGACGGAAATACTCCCGCACCGCGGGGCCGGTAAGCTCAGTGAAATACTGGGCCAACTCCCACTTGGTATGGCGCCAGGCAAAGTAGGTGTAGGACTGGCTGAACCCCAGCTTGGCCAGGCGGTACATGACCTTGGGGCGGGTGAAGGCCTCGGCCAGGAAGATCACGTCGGGATAGGCGGTCTTGACTTCATGGATGAGCCATTCCCAGAAAAGAAAGGGCTTGGTATGGGGATTGTCCACCCGGAAGAGGCGGATGCCCTGCTCGATCCAGAAGAAGACGATGCTTTTTAGTTCCTCCCAGAGGTCCTGCCAGTCGTCGGTTTCAAATTCCAGGGGAAAGATGTCCTCGTACTTCTTGGGCGGGTTTTCCGCATACTGCACGGTGTTGTCCGGACGCCAGCGGAACCAGGAGGGGTGTTCCGTCACATAGGGATGGTCCGGCGAGCCCTGCACGGCAAAATCCAGGGCCACGTCCAGGCCGTGTTCTTTAGCCCGGGCCACGAACCGCCGGAAATCCTCCAGAGACCCCAGTTGGGGGTGGACGGTCTTATGCCCTCCCGCGGCGGCGCCGATGGCCCAGGGGCTGCCCGGGTCGTCGGGGCCGGCGGCGGGGGCGTTGTTCCGGCCCTTGCGGTTGGTGACGCCGATGGGGTTAAGGGGCGGCAGATACAGGACGTCGAAGCCCATGGCGGCGATATAGGAAAGCCGCGCCTCGCAGTCCTTAAAAGTGCCGTGGCGGCCGGGGGCAGGCGAGCAGGAACGGGGGAACATCTCGTACCAGGTGCTGAAACGGGCCTTCACCGGGTCCACCACCACCATGAGGTTCTTATCGTAGAGGGTGGCGAAGCGCCGGTCGGGGTAGCGCTGCATCAGGGCCGTGAGCTCGGGGCTCAGGGCCGCGTCCACCCGGGAGGGCTCGTCGGCGTCCCGGCGCAGACGCGCCGCCCAATCCAGCAGCTGCCGGGCCGCCTTCCCCCGGGCCCGGTGGCCGGCCGCGTCGATCAGGTCCGCGCCCATGAGGAGTTCCACGGCCACCTGCTGTCCGGCGTCCACTTTTTTGCGGAGGAACTGCTGCCAGGTGCGGAAGCGGTCAACCCAGGCCTGGATGGCGTAACTATAGCGCCCCAACCGGGAAACGCTGAATTCGCCCCACCAGCGGTCGTTCACCAGGGGCGCCATGGGAACCTCGGACCAGCCGCGGTCCCCTGCCCGCCGGCACAGGAGCAGGCACGACAGGACTTCGTGGCCGTCGGCGACGATATCGGCCTCGACCCGGACCCGGTCTCCCAGGACCCGTTTTACGGCAAAGCGGCCGCCGTCGATTTCGGGGCTGACGGCCTCGATGACCACGCGCTGGCGGCCTTCGGTCGGCTCGCTCGGTTGTCCTGTCTTCCGGGGCACGGTGAGGCTCCTCCGCCAGGTCCCGGGTCAGGGACCTGCTTATCTAAAATTCGGCTAGATGTTCGGCTAAAGTCAAGACTTATGTCTGCCGTTGAGAACCTGGGATCGGTTACGTGGCTTCTATATTGAGAAAAATTATAATCATAGTGCCCGGCAAAATCAAATCCATCAATCTCATGCCAGCAGATGCCGGGCTACCAAGGACTCGATGACGTCCGGCCACCGGAAGGGTATGGACGAAAAAAAGCAGGGTCATCCATGACCCTGCGATAACTTGCTTGAACTCAGGGGAGGAACCCCCTTACGCTACTGGCGGCGCCATCGCCAAATCCCCAGGGCCACTAACCCCGTACCCAGGAGAGGCAGGGTCGCAGGCAGCGGGATGGGGGTGATGCCGGTGTCGGGGACGCTAATGAATGCTGTCCCACCATCCAGACCGGTGTTCCAGGCGGTGACATCGATATGGTCAGGACCCGAAGTCCCGTCTTTGGCGTAGAAATTACCGAGAGTCGGCTCCCGGTCGCTATCAAAGCTGAAAGTAAATTGGTCGGCGCTATTAGCGTCGAACTTAAAACCATAAATTGGGTTGGGCATGTTGGGGTTGCTATTCCCATTAGAGGTACTGTCGTACGTTTGGGGGTCACCATCCGCGGGTGACGGAGAAAAATTCGAAAAATCGATGATGGTGGCGTTGCCACTTATCTGAATAATAATGTGGCTCAGGTCCTTGGCCAGGTCGCCGCCACCGGCATCGGTAATGTTATACACGTAATGAAACCCGCCCGCGATCGAAGTGACCGACCAGGCAATTTTAAAACCGTCGGTGGTTCCGAGCCAGCCATCGGTGGCGGTGATGCCGAAATTGGCAAGATCACTCGTGTCCGTGGTGAGATAGCCATTGAAGAGGTCGGCACTGGCAGCCGAGGCCATGATCAACAACGCGGCCATACCCAGCAACAGGCTTTTCCAAATTTTCATAAGTTTTCTCCTTTGATTTTGGCACACGGGTTGATCCCCGTTTAATGTCAAAGTTCTTTCCGCCTACATCCCTTTTTCTGATCTTAGCCTGGGAAAAAAGGCGGATTGGCGCTTTACCAGGCAACCCGGCTATCTCCTTCCCACAGAGACCCGTGGCTTTCCGTCCCCACCTCACGATGGGTTTGGCGTTGACTGATGAGAAAAATTATAATACCTGATCTGCTGGAATCAAGATGATATGGATAAAAAAATGTCTAGATAAAATAATTTAATAGTAAAAGTAAAGAATAATATAGATTGATACTCAATTTGGTGAAAAACTTGGGGCGCACTACTGTTGAACTATACGGATTATTGGAGCCCACCCGGTATCATGGCCCTCACCTGCCGGGGGTTCCACAGGCCGGATGCAGGTTACCAGCCGAGATTGACCTGCTCCGGTGCCGTCTTATCTTATGGACAGGGCGGTTTAACCCATTGAGGGAGGGGCCAAGATTCATGACCTGGGGGAGGATTACCTCCGAGGACGCCGGGAGGCCGGGCCATGGCCAGGCTTAGCGCCGGGTTGCTGCTGTACCGGCGGCGCCGGGGAGTTCTGGAAGTCTTCCTGGTGCATCCGGGCGGGCCGTTCTGGGCCGGCAAGGATGCGGGGGCCTGGTCCATCCCCAAGGGAGAATTTTTTCCCGGGGAGGATCCCCTGGCGGCCGCCCGGCGGGAGTTCGGCGAGGAGACCGGCTTCACCGCCGCGGGCGAGTTCCTGCCCCTGAACCCCTTGAAGCAGCCCAGCGGCAAAATCATTCAGGCCTGGGCGGTGGCGGGGGACTGCGACCCCGGCGCCATCCGCAGCAACACCTTTACCCTGGAGTGGCCGCCGCGCTCGGGCGGCCGGCAGGAATTCCCGGAAGTGGACCGGGCCGGCTGGTTCAAGCTACCCACCGCCCGGGAGAAGATCAGCGAAGGTCAGGTGGGGTTTTTGGAGGAACTCCGGGAGAAACTCGGGGAGGGGGCGTAGGGGCGGTTCGCGAACCGCCCCTACCAGAGCACCCCCAACCTGACCTCTCATCGAAGGGGGAGGGAAAAAGCCAAGGCATTTTTGCAAGGTATATTTGGGACACAACCCTACCAGGCGGAGTTTAGGAGGCGGCTTACTCCGGAGCGGGCGCCCCTGGGGTACGGTCAGCCCGCCAGGGCGTGGTCAGGGGCACGGTAAACGCGAGGGTGGTGCCCCGGTCCTCCTGGCTCCGGATTTCCAAGGCGCCGCCCAGCATGTGCACCCGTTCCTCCAGGGCTGACAGGCCCAAACCCCGGCTGGCGGGGTCCGCCGTCCGGGCGCCTTCCAGATCGAAGCCGCGGCCGTTGTCCTCCACCCGGAAGGCGACCCGGCCTTCTTGCCGCTTGATGGCGATGGCCACCCGGCTGGCCCGGGCATGTTTGGCAATGTTGGTGAGGCATTCCTGAAAGATCCGGAACATGTTGATCTCTTCCTCCGGGGAAAACAGATCACTGAGGTCATCCATATCCAGGGACAGTTCGACCTCATGATACTTGCGAAACTCGTCCGCCAGGACCCGCAAGGCCGCGGAGAGCCCCAGGTCCTCCAGTATCGAGGGGCGCAGGTCCCGGGAGAGGCGGCGGACGTTGTCCACGACCGCGGTCAGGTAGCCCAGGGTCTGGTCGCATTGTTGTTTGATCTGCCACTGGCCCGGCGTCAACATCTTCTCAATGCCCCGGATTTGCAGCTTCAAGACCATGAGGGATTGGCCCAGGTCGTCATGGAGTTCCAGGGCCAGGCGGTGGCGCTCCCGTTCCTGGGCGTGCAGGAGCTGAGAGGCCAGGTGCCGCAGCCGCTCTTCCGATTCCCGCAGGGCCGCTTCGGCCCGGCGGCGCTTGGTTTCCTGATCCATGAAGTCCAGGGCGAAGGCGAGGTCGCCGACCAGCGACTCCAGCAGGGCGATTTCGTCATCGGTGAAGAACCCCGGCCTCCCGGCGTAAAGGGTCAGGGCCCCCACGATTTCGGCTCCCACCCGCAAGGGAAAGGCGGCGGAGGACCGAAAGCCCCGGGCCAGGGCCTGCTCCCGCCAGGGGGCCATGCGCGGGTCCCCCGCGATGTCGTTGCAGAAGTCATATCTGCCCTCGCGGACGGCGGTGCCGGTGGGGCCGCGGCCCTCCGGGACATCATCCAGAGGAATCGTGATATTTTGCAGATATTCGTCCATCAGGTCGAATTGGGTGGCGGCCTTGACGAGACGGGTTTCCCGGTCCACCAGGCCGACCCAGGCCAGCAGGAAATCGCCTGCCTCCATCATGATGCGGCAGACCTGCCGGAAAAGCGTCTCCTGGTTCCGGGCCCGCACGATGGTTTCATTGACCTGGCTTACCATGCGATACATGCGGCCGAGGCGGACTGCCTGTTGTTCGGCCTGCTGGCGCGCCGTAATGTCCACCCCCATTTCCAGCACCAGAGGCGAGCCGTCCACGTCGATGAAAGGATAGTCATAGATCTGATACGTGTTGCCATCGGGGGCGGCCCACTCCCCGGCCACCGGCTTCCCGGTATGGAAGACCGCCATGGCCTGGCATTCTACACAAGGATTTTGCTGCCCCAGAATCTCATAGCAGCGTTTTGACCCCGGGTCTCCGAAGCGCCGCACAAATTCGCCGTTGACAAAGGCACAGGTATGATCCGGCCGCAGCAAGGCCACGTGCGCGGGGATGCGCTCCAGCACATTGAAGAGCCGCTGGCGCTCGAATTTCAAGCCCTCTTCGGCCTGCTGGCGCTCCATCACTTCCTCTTGCAGTTGGGCCACCGTGCCTCGCAGATCCGCGGTGCGCTCCTGCACCCGTTCTTCCAATTCGGCATGGGCCCGGCGCAGGGCCGCTTCGGCCTGCTTGCGTTCAGTAATATCCTGAACCGTCCCAAACCCAGCGAGCAGCTCGCCCTGCAGGTCGACCTCCAGTTCGGCCCGCGCGCGCACCCACTTCACCGTGTCGCCCACACTGATGCGGTGCTCAATATCGTAGGGCTTGCCGCGCAGGGCCGCGGTCCACTGCCGGTCAACGTACTCCCGGTCGTCCGGGTGCACGACGGCGAGAAAGGCCTCATAGGTCAGCGGGGTTCCCGGGGAAATCCCGAAGAGCCGGTAGGTTTCGTCGGACCAGAACAATTCGTTACGCCGCATATCCAGCCGCCAGCTGCCGGTATGCGCCACGGCCTGAGCCAGGTTCAGATCCTCCCGGGACTCCCGCAGGGCCTGCTCAACCCGCTTACGCGCGGTGATGTCCAGGGCATAGAGGCGCGCCGTGGGCAGATCGTGGGGGAGATGAAAGGTGACCGCAAAGACCGCGTCACCGAGGGTCAAATCAAAGGAATATTCTCGGGAGCCGCCCTGGCGGGCCGCCGCGAACCTCTCCGGCAGATCCGGAGGCAGAAAGGCTCCGACCCCTGCCGGGAGGCCAAGTTTCTCCGCCACCTGCAGGGCGGCGGGATTGGCAAAGATCACCCTGCCCTCTTCGTCCACTTCCAAGACGGGGTTGGGGTTGAGCAGTGGGAAGTTGGCGAAGTGGCGGATTTCCTGCTCGGCGGCCTGGCGCGCGGTGATGTCGGAATGGGTGACGACCGCGGCGATGATGCGGCCCTCAGTGTCCCGGACGGGGGCGGAGCTGACCCTGAAATGGATGGGGCCCCGATCTTCAGGTTGAAGGAGAAACTCCTCATCCTCCACGACCTCCCCCAGGGTAAGGGAGCGGTGCAGGGGCATTTCCTCCACCCGGTAGGGCCGGCCATCGGGGTGGTACCGGGGAATCCGCCAGAAGGTCTCGAGATCGGCGAAGGGGGCCAGGGGGTACGGCCAGATCTCCACGGCTCGCTGGTTGGTCAAGAAAATGGGGCCCGCCGGGGCCGCGGCAATGACCACGCCGGCGGGCATCTGTTCCAGCACGGCCTCCAGTAAAGTCCGCTCCTCCTCCAGCTTCCGGGCCAGGCGCTCCAGCTCTTGTTTCTGGTCCTCCAGGAGGCGGGCCAGCATATGCAGTTCATCGTTCTGGTTGAGCAGCTCTTCATTCTGGATCTGTAGTTCTTCGCTCTGGACCTGCAGTTCTTCGGCCTGGGTCGCCAGTTCTTCGGCCTGAGTCGCCAGTTCTTCATTGGCGGCCTGCAACTCCTCGGCCTGGGTCTGGAAAGTGACCGATACACATTGATGGTCGGTTTCGTACTCTTTCAGGGCCTCGACCAGCCGTTGTCGTTCGGCCTCGGCCCGGCTAAGTTCGCCCCGGAGGGTTTCCTCCCGGGCTCGGGCGGCGTCCTGGGCTGCCGCCAACTGTCGTCGCAATTCCTGGACTTCCTGGAGCAGCTCCTGGTTCGTCTGACTATCACCGTCCATGCGCGTTATCCTTTTGGACTAAAGTTCAGGATCGATACATTCTCCCAAGGAAGAAAAGTTTCTCTTTTCCGTGCCATGGTGGATTATGTCAACCTAAATGTCCAACCTAAATTCTGAGTAAGACCGGAGGCGTCCAAAAGGTCTTAGCGCTCATCCTTATATGCAAGTGCCCAGGGTCCGATTGTAACTTGGCCCGGACTCGGGTATGTTATCCTGGTAATCAAATAAGTCCGGCCGCGCCGATTATCAAGGGTTTATCCGGGTTCTGGCAAAAAGCCGCCTATCGCGCCTCGGCTAGGGCAGGAGTAACGATATGACCAAGAACCGGCTGGCCCGAGGTTTGATCCAGATTTATACCGGGGACGGCAAGGGCAAGACCACCTGCGCCCTGGGGTTGGCGCTCAGGGCCGTAGGCCAGGGATTCTCCGTGTATATGGCGCAGTTCCTGAAGGGGCGGGAGACGGGGGAGAGCCGGGCGGCGGCGCGGCTGGCCCCCGAGATGACCCTGCGCTATTTCGGGCGGCCGGGCCTGGTGAATCTGAAGGCGCCGGCCCCGGAGGACCTGGCCTGGGTGCGGGAGGCCTGGGAGTCGGCCCGGCAGGTGCTGGCCGCGGGGGAGCACGATCTGGTGATCCTGGATGAAATCAACCTGGTGCTGGCCCACGGCCTCATTCCCCTGGAGGAGGCCCTGGCGGCGTTGGCGGCGCGGCCGCCCTGGGTGGAGGTGGTCCTCACCGGCCGCCGGGCGCCCCAGGAGCTGGTGGCCCTGGCGGACCTGGTGACGGAGATGCACCCGGTGAAGCACTACTACCAGGCCGGGGTGCGGGCCCGGCGGGGGATTGAGTGGTAGGGGGGGTAACTGATCTTGAGGGCTAGAATTTAAAATGCCAGTGGGTCTTTAGATACAGCTATGGTAAGCATATCTAATACTTATTTTTTTGATTTAAAATGCGCATATTATAGCAGAACTCGCGACTCTGGCTCAATGTGGCCCGGGTTCATCTGCCGCCTCTCTGAGCGTCAGCTGAACCTCCCTCTGACTCCTGCAAGATAACCTGGAACGGCCCCAAGGGGAGCGGGAGTAGCTGCTCGCGGCTCTCATGGCCACCAACTGGTAAAAGGTCAGGGCGTGGAAAATGGCCGATTTCCCGGATGACCCTGTACCGGAAATGCGAAAAAATATGGGATTCATCCATCTCAAACGACATCGACCCTCCCGCCCGTAGTCTGCTGTAACCCCTTGTAACATCCCTTTTCCACCCCAACTTCTGTCGTGAGCTCTCCGGCCCCTTTGTCTGTCTGGCCTTTGCTATATTTCGGTTTTCCCTTAAAGTCGCCAGGGCTGTCACACACCCCACGTGACACCACAACCTCGAAAGTATTGCATGAGATTTCTCATTATCTAATTTTAACTTGATATTTCAATTAATTGCATTTTAACCACCACTCCGTTGCAAATTGGCATTGCGGTTGCAGATTAAGGGGCAATCACAAGATAAGAGGTTAGGATTATACGGGCATAGCGGCAAACCAAGGCAGGGGCAGCCATGGCCCTACTGGTTGCTGAAAGCCATCAGCCACCCAGACTGCCCGGGTGGTATCATCGAGGAGCAGGCTAAGATTATGAAACATGGCAGGAAGATTGTCACCTTGCTGGCCCTGGCGGGATTGCTGGCCCTCTCCGCCGCCGCCCAGGCCAACACTTTCGTGCTGTACGGCAATGTCCTGGACGTGGGGGTAAGCAACTCCGGCAGCTTGCCTGATGACAGCTTTACTGCCGGAATTATTTACAAACCCGCGTGGCCGGGAAATGACTTCCTGGGCAACACGGTCACGGTTCCCTTTGAGTATTATGCCATCGGCGTAGGAGGCGTCTGGGGTACAGCCGGCTGGGGGTTGGGCAATTACTTTGGCACCACGAGCTTCAACACCTCCAGTCCATCCTTTCTGTCGGCTCTCACCGCGAGCGGGGTATTTAATTTGAACGGCGCCTTCTTGATCTATATCCAAAACATCTTTTTTTCCCCAGACAGCAACCGCATCAACTTCTCGGCGGATATCATCAACGCCGGAAGCGTCCCCGCCACCAACGTGGTATATGCCCGCGGCTTGGATCCGCAGCAGGATGTCGGTGTGGGTGGTGGGTGGGCCACGATCAATAGCATCCCCGCCGCCAACCGGGTGCGGGCGGTGGGTCCCCTGACCAATCTGTACATTGATATCGTGGACCTCACCGGCGGCGGTGTGCCCACTGTAGGGTGGCCTGCGGGTCCCTATAACCTGTTGAACCCGCAGAACCTCGGCAACGGCGACTACACCATCAACATGGCCTGGGATATCGGCACCCTGGCTCCCGGCCGGTCCTGCGAAATCGACTTCTACTATGAGATCGGGGTCGTACCCGCGCCGCCCTCCATTCTGCTGCTGGGCACCGGAATCATAGGCCTTCTGGGGTTGAGAGGGTTCACCAGAAAGATCTAACCGCTTTTCCAAGCAGCAATCCCAGGCAGGGTCAGCCATGGCCCTGCCTTTTTCATTGACGAATGAGAATGATTGATTACTCCTATATGCAAAGTCAAGCAGTCAAGGTCCCCCGGTGTTCTTTTAGAATCCAAACCAGTCTCCTATTCGTGGTCCCCCGCTCAGGTAGGACCGTAAGTAAGGAACCGGGAGGTTATGGGATTGAGGCCTATGCGATCTAGCTTGCCAGGAGCGGCAGTTATCACCGGAACGGGCAAAATTCCAGGTATGATATGGATAGTGGAAGCTTTTAGCGTCTTGATAAGTTCCCAGTCATAGCAGAAATCTTCTATTCATCCCTCGCCGTGTAAAATAAGCCCTGACCAGAAATAAGGGTGGGGTTCTTTGGCCCGTACTGCCTGCCGGGCGACCTTTAATGCCTCAATCTTGGGCTTCCCCTCCTTTAAGGCTTTATAAAACCGAGTATAAAACTTCATGGACTCGTCCACCGGGATATTCCACAGGGACACCATGACGCTGCGGGCTCCCGCCTGCTGGAAGGCCCGGGCGAAATTGAGTACTCCCTCTCCCTGCATCACCTGGCCCACTCCGGTCATACAGGCGGCCAGGGTGACCAACTCGGCGTCCAACTTCAGCTGTAAGACCTTGCTGAAGGTGAGAAAGCCATTGTCGGGTGGCTTGTTTCCCACCTGGGTCAACACCAGGGTCGGCTCCCGCACCCCCACCAGATTGTCCGCCAAAAACCCATGGGTGCCGAAAAAGAGATAGCGGTACTGCGCCAAGGGGGTGTGGCGCACCCCGGTCTCGGTGGCCTGCACGTCCAGGAGGACTTCCGGGGGCCGCACCGCCTCCCCGAACAGGGCCGCCAGATCCTCCACCGTCTTCCGGGTCTCGGGCAGGGGCGGAAATATGAGCCGGCCACCCCGGACGCCGGTCACCGCCATGGTGAGGGCCTTCTCCGGCCCGGCGTGTTTAAGCTCCCCCGCCTGCCCCTGGTGGGCCTCATAGGCTAAGTAACGGGAACTGCTCTTATTATAGATGCAATCGCCCAGGGCAAAGAGAGGCTGGGAGGCTCGGGATTTGCCCAAAAGCCGGTTCAGGACCAGGATGGCGGCCGACTGGGAGTAGGTAACCGGCCAGCGGTCCGCCACCAGGACGCTCTTATCCCAACCCGGTCCCGCCTGCACCACCAACGCCTCAAAGGGAAAGGCCCCCAGCACCCCATCCGGCACGATGATCAGGTGGGTTCCCGGGGCCACCCCCGACAGGGCCGGCGCCAGGAGCTCCCCATACAGGTTAGCGGCGTCGGTGATAGAAAACCGCGCCAAATCTTCCCGTCGCAACACGCTCTGCCGGAACGGGGCCAGCATGGCGCCCAGGCGCTTCTCCAACGCCTCTTGTCCCAGGGGGATACGGAAGACCTGAGTCTTGCCGCCGGGCTCCACCCGGAAGATATAGCCCTCCTTCTCCCCCAGGGCATATTCCAGCAGGACCTCTCCGGGCTTCAGGGGCAGCTCCTGGGCCTTATAAGGTTGGGGATAAGCCAGGGCGGCATAGCGGGGATCCCGGCGGCGCATCTCCGTCACGAACCTGTCCAGTTCCCGCTGCAAGGCATCCCGTTCGAGTTGGAAATTTTGGGCGGATTGGTCCATTCGATCCGAAGTACGAGGACCGGTGCCCCCCCATTTTGTCATGGTGCGTTCCACCCTCTGGCCTTCCAGGGTCTGTAAGCGGTCCTGAAGACTTTTTTCCTTGGCCGCCAAATCCGGGGGCAATTGGGGCTTGACCCGCGCCGCCCCGGCGGCCAGGGCCTCCAGCAGGGAGCGGGCCTTGATGGCCTCGGAAAAATAGAAGGCCGCGGAGGCGGCATCCGATCCATAGGTTTGCACTCCTGCCGGGGCTGGCTCACCCTTCTGAGCCATCCCCGCCAGCAGTCCTACCATCCCCTGGTAGGCCCGAAAATAACCGCCGAAAAGGCCAAACTCGAAGAAGGTGGTGCGTTCGCCCGGGGTGCGGGCCCGCAACCCTTCGATGTTCTTAATGGCCTCCTGGAAGGCGGCATAGGCCTCTTCCCGCTGCCCCAACCCCTGAAGCGCCAGCCCCTTTTGGGTATAATACAGCGCCTGGAATTGGGGTCTGCTCCACGCCTTGGGTGCATTTTTAGCCAACAGGTTCAGGGCGTCTTCAAATTTTCCGGTGGCCAGATCGAGCTCCACCATCCCGAAGTCGCCTTTTTGATGTTGGGCCTGGCGGAAACAGGATTCCGCCTGGCCATAATCTTTTTTGATCAGATAGAGGTATCCCAGGTTTGCCAGACTTGTGGCGGTCTGTAGATTATTCAGTCCCAACACCTTTTCTCTAATCTGTACGGCTCGTTTAAAAAGCGGCAGGGCCTGATCATAGGCCCCACTTTGATAATAAAGGATTGCCAGGTTGTTCAAGGCGGCCGCGGTCAGGCGATCTTCCGGTCCCAAGGCTTTCTCGCTGATGCGTAACCCTTGCTGGGTCATCTGCACGGCCTTGTTATGGTCCCCCATCTGTCCATAAAGAAACCCTAAAATTATCAGGCTCTGGGCGGTTTGGGGGTGTTCCGGCCCCAGAACCCGCTCCATAATCTCTAAGGCCTGTTGAGCCAGGGGCAAGGCCCGGTCAAAGATCCCGAGGAAGGAATAGTACCTGGCCAAGCGGGCCATGCAGGCGGCGGTGAGGGGGTGTTCCGGCCCCAGGGCCTTCTCACTGAGCTTAAAGGCCTGTTGGTAGGCGGCCAAGGCTGCGATGCCCCGATAAGCGTTCTCATCAGCTTTGGCCTTTTTGAGCAATTCCTTGATTTCGGCCACCTCTGGCTTCTGGCCGGCGGTTGGCATCTCCTCACCTAAAGTTGCCTGGGGACCCTTATTGGCGGCATAGCCGGTAGTTCCCATGAAACCAAGGAGTATGAGGCCTAAACAGATGGGAATGAGCCTAAACATATTAATCTCCGGGAACCTACTGGTTGTCAGGTCTTGGGAAACAGCTAATTTCGCGCCGCAGCTTGGGTCCGGACGCAGGCTTTCAAATCTTTCAGGGTCGCGTCTCCCGGCCTTTTTTGCAGCATGGTATCCACCATCTCAGCCATTTCCGGAAACTGCTTATGCTCGGCCAGGACGCTGAAGAAATATAATTCCGGCGTAATATCATCAGCCGCGGCGCTTTTCTTTAAGTCCCGATAGACCTTCTCGGCTGCCTTGATTTTTCTCTGAGCCTCATTGGAGAGCTGCGCCGCGGCCTTAGGCGCCATCTCGCACTTGGGCCCCATGGTCTGAATGACTCCTGATTTGCTCATACTGGCAGGGGAGAGGTGCAGAGGCGCCCCTGCTATCTGCTTTGTGGCTTTGGCCGGGAAGATCTTCACCTCCGGCTGGGGTGCCGGCTGTTTGCCGCCCAAAACCTGGCTCTCTTGGTCCCCGGCCATTAAAGTTGCCGGTCCTTTCCAGGTCTCTTGCCGGCCGCTGGCAAAGTAGAGAAGCGTCAGCGAGGCAGCCACCGGGAGCTTGAGGTGGTCGCCCTGGCGGACCTTCATAAAGGCCTGCACCTTGCTCGGCTTTTTGTTCTCGTCTTTATTCCAGTAGGTGACTCCCCCAGAAAGTTTGGTGATCAGCCCCACGTCCGGCGAGGATGCTTGGGCCGCCACCGTTGCCGTCAGAAAGGCAATAAACGTCGCCAGGCAAAAGAAACCGGTGTGCTTCATTCTACGTTTGGCCTTCATTACCGCCACCTCCGTAAGGAATGTGACTCGGGTTATCTTGACCTTGCTTCAGACTCTTCACCTCCAGGACCTCCACCGGTTCCTGGCGGCCCTTGACCCGAATTTTCTTCGCTCCGCCTGTCACCACCCCTGGCCCCGCCGCCATTATAGTAGCCGCACTGGCAACGATAGTCCAGCCTAATTCTTTGGTCAGGCTCTCCAGCCGTGACGCCGTGTTGACCGTATCCCCGATGGCGGTAAATTCGAACCGTTTGGGCGAGCCGACATTGCCCACTACTACCTCGCCCGTATGGAGTCCGATGCCGATATGGAAATCCTGCCAATCCCGGTCGGGAAAACGCCGGGTTATCCAGGCCCGGAAGTCCGAGGCCCTTTCGGCCATGGCCAGGGCCGCGGTAATCGCCCGCAGGGCATGATCGGGGTGGGGAGCCGGCGAACCGAACACCGCCATGACCGCATCGCCGATGAACTTGTCCACCGTGCCGCCCTGCTCCAGGATCGGCTCACAGGCCCGGCTGAAGTAATTATTGAGCAGCTCCACCACTTCCTGAGGGGCCAGGGACTCAGACATGGGGGTGAAATTCCGGATGTCGGAAAAAAGGACCGTCACCGTGACCGCCTCCCCCCCGAGATTGGGCTGTTTACCGGTAGCCAAGAGCTTCTCCACCACTGCATCGGAGACGTAGCGCCCAAATATCTGCCGAAGTCGGGTGCGCTCCCTTTCTTCCCCCGTTAGCCTCAGTCCCAGGACCCCCAGATAGCTGGCCAGAAGGCCCAGTTGCGGAGTGACAACGGGCATCAGCCAGTAGCTGCGAAACAACAGGTAGGCGAAGACCGCCACCATAACTGCCAACAGACCCAGGACCGCCAATCCCTGTCGAGGAGTAAGTTGGAAGAACGCGGCGGTCCCCACCGCCAGCACCATAAGCAGGTAAGTCAGGCGCCAGGGGGCGGAAACCGGCCGGGGAAACTGTCCCGTGAGGAGGGTTTCCACGATGTTGGCGTGGACTTCCGGGCCACTCATAAAGCGGGGTGAAAAATTTAAAAACCCGCGGCTATACGGGGTCTGATGAATGTCTTGAACTCCCGTCGGTTCATAGGCAATGATGATGACTTTGTCCTTGAGGCCCTGGATTTGGGGATCAGATTCCGCCCCGGGACTTAGCAAACGCCGGAAAGAGACACGGGGGACAGTGCCGGGGGGGCCGCTAAACCCGATGAGTGAAAGGGGCGGACAGATGCGGGGGGTGTCCCCGGGCGCCGCCCGCTCCGCCAGGAGGGCGGCAAAAGCAATCCAGCTCTCGCCTTCATCCGTGGGGATGGCGGGCAGAAACCGGCGGATCACCCCATCAGGGTCATGGAAAAAATTGACTAACCCCACGTCCTCCAGTTGCCCCGGCAGTGAACCCCAATAGTCGGGGAGAGGCAGGAGGATCTTAGCCTTGCCTGGCGCCTCGGTGACCTTTTCTGCCGCCAGTATGGTCTTGCCGGCGGCCAGTTGTTCCCTGAAAGGCAGGTCGTAGGTGCGGCTCTGGTCGTTTTCCGGCAATTTCAATCTTTTCAGCCAAGATTCAGCGCTGACCGAAAAGAGAAAATCCAATCCGATAATCTTGGCCCCGACCTGTCGCAAGACCGCAATCGCTCGGGCAAAGTGGGGGCTCCAGAACACCAGGGGCTCGTCCTGGTGCTCCAGCCGGGTCTGGTCATCAATGGCAACGATGACCACATGTTGGGGCTCATATCGCCGGCCAGCCAATTGATGCCAAAGGTCATAATACCAGTCCTCCGCCGACCATAGCCACTCCCCTCGGATTGCCACCTCGGTCCCTATCCCTAAAAGGACCACCAGCAAGATGCCGTAAAGAAATTTTTTTCTCACGCTTTGCAATCCGGAAGCCCTGACTTGAAGTGTACATCCGGCATGGGGCCTTTCATCTTGCCTGGCATTGATGACTTCCTGAAAACGTAAGGGGGGATTCAGCATTTTCGGCATATGGAAATAAAAAGCCGAGAGACCTTTTTCCAGGCAACTCGGCTATCCGCGCAGAACCCCAAATCATGGCGACCTTTTGGGCACTAGGGCTGACTCTGTACTATCAATATTCCATAGTCGGTAAGCAAAGTCAACGGCAAGGGCCCATGGGAGAGGGCCCTCTTTAACTTCATCCGCAACAACTTGGAGGCTCAGCTCCAGAATCCCTGCGATACCCCCATGCTGAAGAAGTTTTCCGACCGGGAAAGTTAAACCAATGGCAAATCCACGAAAAGGAGGTCATCAACGAGATCATCTTCCGGACCACCAAGGTGAGAAACCGCCTCATGCTGGAACTCATGGCACGGGGTGGCATGCGGGTCGGCGAAGTCCTGAAGCTCTCTGCCATGGATGTCGACGATCAAAAACTTACCATCAAGAATCCCAAGAGCGGGGAAAGCGCAGAAGTGGTCTTTATCCCCAAGAAGCTGGCCGACCGGTTGAAGGATTACCTCAAGGCCAGAGGCGCTGCAGGAGGCCAGAGAATTTTCCCCATCACTTATACGGCCGCTCGGGTCATGGTCAAAAAGGCCGGCTCCCTGGTGGGAATCCATCTCAGGCCACACGACCTGAGGCGGCATGCGGCAACTTATGCCTCAAGATCAGGGGTACCCGTGGAGATTGTCAGCAAGGTCATTTTGAGGCATGCTAATCTCTCGACGACTCAAAGGTATCTCGGAAAAGTCAGCGATGTGAAAGCGGTGAGGTGGATCGAGAATTTATATGGCTAATGACCGGCAATTTGGGCGAGGTCATGAATGGTCTCACCCAGATCTAAAAAGTCTCGATATATTCTGGATATGGGAAGTTTTTAGCTTACTGATAAGTCCCGAATCATAGCAGTTATCGCGCGTTTCTTCTTTGCGCATTCACAAATTGAAAGTATCCCTACGCTGCCTTATTCTTTGTCGCCTGACATATGGCTCAAGGACCCTTGGCCCCGTCTGTCAGCCGTTGCAACCACGCATGCACGGCGGGCGGGACCGAGGTGAAGTGAATGATATAGTGCCTGTCTGATTCGTCTTTGGGGTGCATAACCTTGGCGTACACCTCCGGCGACTCTTCCTCGCCGGTCTCCACCTCCAACCGAAGCATAATGTTGGTGTGCGGTGGTAACATCTCGGTTACCTCGACCACCGCACGCCGGTGGGACAGGCAGACCATGGTACCCGGATGCATCTGGTCGTCGAGATGCTTGCCGGTCAGCCTCGCATAGGAAAAGGGCAAAGGTTCGGCAAGAGTGGCGAAGCTCGTTTCCTCCTCCTCTATCAAGATTTCCGGGTGGTTTTCGTGGCCCAGCAACTCACGACACTTGAGGGCCTCCCGCATACCCTTAGCGTGGACTTTGACCTCGTCACCGAGGATGAGGCCCTGGTCGGCGGCGTGTATCAGGGTGGGGGAAACCAGCACCTGCCCACCTACGGTGAAGCTCTCGATACGCGCCGTCAGGTTGACTGCCCGCCCTACGACCCCGTACTTCGATCGTTTCGTGGAGCCGATGTTGCCCACCACCACTTCTCCGGTGTGCAGTGCGATGCCCATCTCGATTTCGGGCCAACCCTGTTTGAGGTTATATTCATTCACCTCGAGCATCGCCTTTTGCATCTCGAGGGCACAGCGCACTGCACTCTGGGCGGCGTCTGGCATAACCAAAGGGGCACCGAAAAGCACGAAGATAGCGTCTCCGATGATCTCGTCAACGGTGCCACTGTATCGTTGGATGATCTCGACCATGGCTGAGAGGTAATGATTCAGCAAGGCCACCACAACAGTGGGCTCAAGCCGTTCGACTAGGGCGGTGAAGCCGCGCAGGTCGGACATCAGCAGAGTAACCTGGCGTTTCTCTCCACCGAGTTTGAGGCCTTCGGGCATATCGAGGAGCACTCCCACGATGTCGTCGCTCGTGTAGCGGCCGAAGGTCTCCCGGATGAACTGATTACGACGCTCAAGCTGTTCATTTAGATCAACAAGTTGCTCCCGGGAGTCCTTCAGTTGCCGGGTCATGGTGTTGAAGGCGGTGGAGAAGTCCCCCATAAAGTCAACCCTTTGCTCCAGGTCCCCCCCGGCGATCTGTTGGGTCTTCCATGTAAGGTGCTTGAGGTTCGATTGCAGGGCCTTGAAGGAATGGGTAACGGCCATCCGATCCAGAAGAGGACGAGTGTTCAATTCTCCCTGGGAGATCTGCTCCATGGCTCCGGCAAATAGGCCGAACTCGACGAGGAAGCGATTCATATAGGTAAGGAGCTGGCGGATTTCGTTATCTGGAAGGTAATCAGGGATGTGGATGGGCAGAGGGACCTTCCCGATGCGCAGGTAATGGATCGTTTCGGTTATCTTATCAATGAGTTCCTCTTCAACCGCGATCATCTCGAAACCTCATTTAGGGTTTACAGTGAAGCGACAGACCCTCCCCCCGGAGCCCCAGCAGTCGACTTCCTTGACCTGGAAGTCCTTCCCCGAGTAAGCGAGCAAGAGGCCGGCAATAAATCCCTCATCATAGGTGCAAATCTCCTCGGAGCACACGGGGATGCCCGAGCAATCAAGGTCTTCGGCCACCGTAACCACAAAAGAGCCCCTCTCATAATCGGCGGATTCGACCCGGAAGATGCCGATGCCAAGTTCCTTCATCGTACGCTGGAGATCGGCAAACAGGCCGTTCAAGTCCTTCTTCTCCGTGAGGATGTTGTCGCAGTATGCTTTACCGGCTTCTTTGCCAGCCTCGAAAAAGACTTTGTCAGCCGTCTCGACCCCAAAATCCCGGATGATGATGTCGCGCAGGGTGAACTGCATCAGGCGATAAACCGCCACATGAACCATCGGACCAAGATTCGGCCGCCCTTCTTTAATATCGCCCAACATGCTCCATTCAAATAGGCTATCGTCGCGTTCTTCTTTGAACATGCTCTTCCTCCCTTTTTTAAAAAGATAATCACCGCTGCTGTTTGGGCGACTCAGGCCCTGGCTTACCGCTGCCTATAAAACTAGGATCGCTTCGCTTGATTATCAAGCTTGATTCTCAGCGCTTTAAATCGTCAGACGAATAACGAACGGAAGACTTATCTTTCTTCTGCTCACTCTTTCGGACTAGTCCGAATCCTTACCTCAGGAATGGATTTGAGATGCAGGTCGCGTTGGGGGAACGGTAATTCTATACCATGCTCCCGGAACCGCTGCCAGATGCCCCAAAGGAGATCGCTCTTTAGTGAGCCGACGCCATTTTGGGGATCGTTGAGCCATACCCGCAATTCGAGGTTGACGCTATTATCCCCGAACCCAGCCAAGAGGCAGGCAGGTCGGGGATCCTTTAAGACCCGGGGCGAGCCCGCTGCGGCTTCCAGGATCAGGTCCCGGGCTTTTTCCAAATCAGAAGCATAGGAGACGCCGACGGGAAGTTCGATACGGACGAGATTGTTGGAATAGGACCAATTAATCACCTCGCTGGTTACCAGGTTTTCATTGGGAATGAGGTGCTCCGTGCCATTCCGGGTAATGACTGAGGTATAGCGGGTCCCTAAAAAGTTGATCCGGCCAAATTTATCCCCCAGTTGAATGACATCACCGGGCTTGATGGATTTATCCGCCAGGATGATGAAACCACTCACCAGGTTGGCAAAGACTTTTTGCAGGCCGAAACCGAGCCCCAATCCCAGGGCCCCGCTGAACAGGGCGAAGACCGTAAGACCAAGCCCCATGTAATGTAAGATTAGGACGACCGAGGCGCAAAAGAGAAAAATGACCGACAACTTGTACAGCAAGATCTGGACCGCGGGGGTCAGGCCTGATTCTGCGGTCAGCCAAAAGCGCCAGATCAGCAACAAATTTTTTGACAGCCAATAAAGAATCAACAAGATGACGACGGCCCGGGAGATGGTGAATAGAGAAATATGGATCTTGCCGAGATTGAATTCGATATGTTGCAGGAGCTGAAGCCAGGGGTCTATGACATGGAAGATATAGAGCGCCGCATAAAACCAGATGAGTATCACCAGGATTCTGGCCCAGAACCGGTTTTGCATCTGGCCGGTGAAAAATCGCACCAAGGCCAGGGCAATCGCGCAAATGCCAACGGTGTACAAGCCATCTCGGGGCCAGTTAAAATGTTCGGTGATACGATAAGGTATCCATATGAAGACAAAAGCGAGCGCGGGACCTATAACTCTTGAGAAAGTTGTTAAGGTGGTCAGCTCGCCACAGAATTCCTGGAGTGGAGAGCATTTCGCCTGTTGGCGGGTGAACCAGGCGCGGATAACGCCGGTCACTTTATACGCCAGCAGGAGAGCGCAGCCTGCGGTGGCAATTTGGGCGACCATGGCCCAGATGAGCACGTCATGAAAAAAATACTCGCGGGCCCGCAACACTATTTGGTCAACGGAGGCAAGATCAAACGGATTACCCATGCTATATCTCCCGTTCAACGCCGTCCGGACCCCCCTCGGGAAGGACTGAAGTCCGGCGGATACTTGCTCCAGGGAAACCCGGCCTTGGCCAGTTTATAGGCATAGTCAAACAACTGGTTCATGTAGGCGGTGTCAAACTCCGACTTGGCTTTGACCGGAAAATCTCGCGGGATGTAGGCCAGGTTATAGTCAAGGCCATCCCGCTGGGCCCACCCTCGCTATGAAATTGACACCGTGAACCATGCCGGGCGCGCTGATGCGCTTCATTTCTTCCCAGTTCCTTGAATCGCCTCGGCAATCTCCTGGCTGAGCTTGGCCAGCGCCCGGCTTTGTGCCGCCACCAAGGCGGCATAGTCCGCACCCCTCACCGGCTCGTGAATGCTGGACCGATTCATTTTGAGCAGCTTTTTCTCCGGGCCCCCGAAGATGCTCCAGCGCGCCTCCAGCCAGGCGGCGTCGCCCAACCGGCCATCGCAACGCACGACATCCAATACAACCTGATAGTCGATCGGCACGGACAGGCGCCAGGGATAGAGATAAATCCGTTCGGTCGACAGGAGAAAACCAATATTGTCGGCCAGAACATTCATGAAGTCATCCTTGAAGGAGCCAACCCATCGATCGTACTCGGCTTTTACCGCTTGATTGTCGCTCGTGCGGGTGACAATCATAGACTGATCGAGGTAATCGGCCAGCTTGACGGGACCGATGCCGATAACCGCGTTTTGTACCGGGCTTTTCCTCTTTGAGATCACCTGGTCTTCCTGTAGCGGACTCAAGGTGTAAAAACGCGGCGTTTGACTCCTGCAGCCGCCTAAAAAGATGGCCGCGATCGCCAGGATGACCGGTAAAGCGCGAGAAAATGGCGCTACTCTCATGTTATTTCCCTCCAGGCTTCCCTTTGCCGCGAATCAGGGCCTCGGGATGCTGATCAAGATAATTGGTCAACTGCCGAATTGACCTACTCATGGCGGAAATCTCCTGCAGCGTGTTCTCCAAATCTACGATCAGCGGTGAGTCTTCGGAAAGGAGACCCCTGGCCTTGGACATGGTATTATCCAAACCGGTCGCCACTCCTCCCACCCGGCTGTCAACATTGTTGGCCAGCTTGCCGAAATCTTTGACGGTTTTTTTCAGGTCGTCCGCCACCGGATCCACCTGACGATCCACCCTGGTGACGAGCTTGCGGGCGTCCTGAAGAGTATCTTTCAGGCCACGAATGCTGGCGGTCAGGTCCGGGTTGTTAACGATCCGATCGACACCGGCCAGGGTCGATTCCAAATGCTTTTCCAGCTTCGTGAGATCCAGCTTCTCCAGGGCATTGGCGAACTTTGCGGCGGTGGACGGGCAGGTTGGAATCACGATATAGTCCTTATAGTCTTTGTCCATTTGTGCTGGAGCATAGCAGACAGTTCCCGCGGGATAAAAATCAAGCTGGATCATTAACTGACCGGTAATAAAACTCTGTGTAATCAGCTGGGCCCGGAGGCCCCTTTCGATGAGCTTCGCCGCAACTTCCCGGTAATTTCTTTTTCCGGCGCGCACCTTCCATCGGTCCGGATCGATTTCGATGAGGACGGGGATTTGGGTCTTCATCTTAACCAGGTCGGCTTGGAGAGTAATGCTGGTCACAGATCCTACCTGAACGCCCTGGAACAGCACCGGTGCGCCCACACTCAACCCGTTGACGGATTCATTGAAGTACAAAATGTATTTGTTGGTTTTCTGGAAGAATTTGCCCGAACCGAATACGACCAGGCTGGCGGCCATAATGATCACTGCGAGGACCACGAAACCGCCGATCATCATTCTGTTTGCTTGTTTAGCCATCTGTGCCCATCCTATCGGTTAAGATTTCTCGCCGCGGGTTAAAAACAGCCGCAAATTGGGATCCCGGGTTTCGGCCAACAGCTGGTTCGGGTTGCCCATGGCCGTCATGGTTCGTTTGGATACATCCAGAAATACGGAATTGCTGCCAATGGCAAATATGCTGGCCAACTCATGGGTCACTACCACCATGGTGGTGCCCAGGCTCTCACGCAGTTCCAGAATCAGGTCATCCAGACGGCGGGCGCTCACCGGATCCAGCCCGGCGGAAGGCTCATCGAAAAACAGGATTTCCGGATCGAGGGCCATGGCCCGGGCTATACCGGCCCGTTTCTGCATGCCGCCGCTGATCTCAGAGGGATAAAACTCTTCGAATCCGGCCATCCCCACCAGCGCCAGTTTCAGTTTGACAACCTCACGAATCTGGCCCGGGCTCAAATCCGTATAAGTCTCCAGGGGCAGGGCGATATTTTCGGCCAGGGTCATGGAGCTCCAAAGCGCCCCGCTCTGGTACATCACCCCGGCACGGCGAATAATCCGGTCGCGGGTCTGTTGATCGGCTCCCCAGAAATCGACATCTCCATAAAGGACCTTACCCTTGGCCGGGGCCTTCAAGCCGATTAAAATGGTCATCATGGTGCTCTTGCCGCACCCGCTGCCGCCCATGATGATGAAGATGTCCCCCCGGTTTATGGTAAAGGTCAGGTCCCGCATGAGGACAAAGTCGCCATAAGCCATGGTGAGATCGCGCACCGTTATGTGGGCTTCTTTTTCCGTCATTTTCACTTTATCCTGACGAGCTGTACTGGTGGCACTCCCGCTAGGCGGTAATCGACTCATATTCCCAGGAAATTGCAAAGAATGGTGATCACGGCGGTGGAAAGGATGATCCCGACAATGGCGGTGACCACTGCGGACGTGGCCGCATCACCCACCGCCGAGGCGCTGCGGCCGCACTGCATGCCCCGCATGCAGCCGGCCAGCGCCACGATCACGCCGAACACGAAGCCGGAAAAAAGGCCGATGCCCAGATTCCAGAGACCGATCGCCTTCGCCGTCTCGTTATAGTATTCCATAAAGCCGATATTGAGCATCCCAACCCCCACCACCATGCCCCCCAAT
>JBAVUP010000177.1:0-25032 GCA_049696835.1 Desulfobaccales bacterium | reverse complement strand
GCCCATAGATAATCGCGACTAAAAGCCAAAATGGACCTTCAGAGAAAATTCGCTTTCCGTGTTTAAGGAGAGCGATTAATAAGAGCGGGGGGGTTACCCCAAATGTTGTGAGCAAGAGAGTTATAGTGTTCAATGGTCTCAGAGGCTGCACGGGGGTAATGCCGATACTATGGAGCTTGCCCAAAGGCAGCCAGGTGGGAAGGGACAATGTCAGATATGGATGACCCGCATCGGGGTACACATTGGTCCAGATCAGAATCCCAAAAACATTATAAAGAAAATTTTTCCCAACCTTAAACACCATATAAAGCAGCGTATTTATCTGGTACGGCAGGGGCAGCCCTCTCCGGGCAGCTATTGAGGTGAAGAAAATGGCCATGATCATCACCACCATGGCGGCTAAAGCCAACCTGATCTTGGACTTGTAAAAGGCGACTCCGACCATGGCAAGACATAACAATAAAGCATTTTCCCGAGTCAGATAAACAAGTAAAAGAAGAAACAAGCTGAGCCAAAAAAGAGAGCGGTATAATAATAAAAAGAATAGCCCTGTCAAGGCTGCGGAAAATAAATCTGGATAATAAATATTTCTGAAAGAAAAAATTAAAAAAGGTGTAAAAATAATAGGGATAGTAATTGCGACATTTGAAGTGATTGACTTAATCAACGCCGTGATAGAAAATATAAATACAAGCAGAGCTATACTATTAGACAGAGCAAACGCATGATCTAATGTTAATCCACTGAATTTATGAATTAAATACACAACGTTTGGATAAAAAATCCTCCCTGAGAACGGTGCAATAACCGGCTCTCCTTTTGCCAAGTTAATATAAAACAAATTATCAATTTGATGTAAATAGATATCTTTCCAGACAATTACTATTATGATTGAACATATTAATATACTTATTAATAGCGATGAATTAAAAAATGATCGGAAACCACTTGATATATTGCTGGGTAAGCAAGCTTGGGTTCTCATAACAATAAAATCCTTATAAATTCAGGGCCTTCCTTGGGGACCCTGCTTATTCCATTTAGGGTCGGATAAACTGCGGCAACACGGGCGTAAGGCTGTGGGCAAAATCAGTCAACCGTTTTTCAGCTAATTTTTTATCCGCGTTAACCGGGGTGATGAGGCGGACCAGGGCCCAATCCGTACGGCGCAGCCTTAAGCCGTTATAAAGAGTATAGAGCTTATAGCCCCGTGAACTTTTCAGGGCCATCCATTGTCCCTGGTGCATGTTCCAATAGTAAACTAACAGGGTGACGCCAGACTGTCTCAAGAGAAGAAAATTTACCGGCAATCCGGGGCCAATCTCTTGGGTTCCCGATTCCAAAGTTTTCCAGCCGCTGCCCGTCATGCAGAAACTAGGATTGTGGTCTAGACTGCCGGCGCTGTTCTGTGATTCATAATAGGCGATGTAGAGGGAGACCGGGGGCTGGTTCGGAGCAGTGAATCTGGCATCGAGGTAAGCGTCGGACTCGGTTTTTTCAAAGATTTCCGGGTCCAAAAAGTCGCGGTGGCCTTCCCAGGGACCTAACCGGAGAGGAAATTTGTCAAAGCTTTGCAGCAAAGGAGTGTTGGGCGGCTGTCCTACAGTATAAACCAATGCCCCGCTGACCATGATCATGGCAAGGCCGGCGATGAAATAAGGCATAAGAAAGGCTTGCCGGCCAATGGCCTCTTCTTCCGGAGTGCTTCGGACGTTTTCTGGGGAAACGGGTGCGGCTTGGGGTTGGAGGTAGTTCAGGCTTAGGTTCAGCAAGCCCATCAAACCGAAGCAAAAGAGAAAAATGAGCCAACCCGAGAAGCTATGCCAGAATCCTTCCAGCAAGGCGGGATAAAGGCCCATGCACATTACCCTGAGGGCATTGGCCAGGATGGCGGCCGGGACCAGAGATACCAGAAGAACGGCGGCTTTCCAGAGACGCCGTTGGTAGAAGTAACAAAAAATAATTCCCAGGGCCAACAATGACAGAATATAGCGCAGCCCGCTGCAGGCTGAGACGACTTGGAGTTGTCGCACGCCTAAATCAATAATGTTGCCTTTCAATAATACAGGGTGGCCCAAGAACATCAAAAACTTAGCAGCCAGAACAGAAGAGATCAACTGTAAGGGAACAGTCAGGTAAGAAGTGATCAAATTCGGCAAAGGTATCATCAGTACTAGTAGGAGTAATGGAAAAGCCAACCTCCGCAATACTTTCCACCCTCCGGTTAGAAGAATAATGCCAGCAATGACCATGAAAAACGAAAGGCGAGTACTATAAAATTCAGTAATCAACTTTCCAGCGATATACAAACCGAGCGCTGGCGCCATGAAAGCCAGTCCCTGCCAAGACGGCCGCCAGGGCTCACGCCGGAGTTCCGGCCATTTTAAATAGACTATGTAAGCACTCACCAGAGGCAGGAGTAAGCCGTAGGAAAAGTCCTCGTCATTAGCCAGTTGGATCATTAAGTTGGACAAGACTGGCCAATAGATCAGTGTAGCCCCTAGGACTAAGATGACCAAGGTAAGTACATCGAAATTTAACCATGAATTGGCCGTGGTCTTGGATTCCATATGGCCTCAATATTCGAGTTTAACCCCGCCCAAGCTGAAGTTGAGCTGGGAACGGCTCCAACGACACCCAACTTTCTCTATGCAGCGTAAAGATATGCCACGAGGGATGTAATCACTGGGGCTCTGCATTCCAAAACTTAGACCACCAACTTTTCCGTTTTTGGGGCAGATTTTCGAGGTCGAGTTGTGGGTCCGGAAAAGGAGTAGGCGGCAGGCTGCATTCTGGCGATGGTTTAACGGACTCAGCTGGCAACGGTTTTGACAGGAATTGAGCCAGGACCGGGACCATCTGGCTCGTCATTTCCAGAACCAGACTCTCCAAGCGGGTTAATCGGGCCGAGAGGTCATTGATCGTTGCCTGTAAGCCATTGTCAGAAACCTGGAAGTCGGTCGCAGCCTTTTCGGTCAAGGGCTCCGGCTGCAGAGGGGTTAAAGTCTCTTCACCTTCCGGGCCCTCCAGGCTTCCTCCCTGGGCCTCGATCACCATGTCGATGAACTCGCCGTCGATTTCATGCCGGCCTTCGGCAAATCCGGCCACCATGGCCAGATCACACCAGGCATTGATGCGGCGGGGCACCCCTTGGGTATAATCGTACAGTTTATCCAAGGCCGAGGTGGTGAAAATGCCGCTGCCGCCGGCCCGAGCCAGGCGGAACTTGATATACTCCTTGGTCTCCTCCAGGTCCAGAGGTCTGAGATGGTAATGGATTGCCACCCGTTGGGCCAATTGCCGGAGGGCCGGATGCCGCAAGCGATCCCGCAACCCGGGTTGGCCCACCAGGATTACTTGCAAGAGGGGCTCTTTTTCGGTCTGCAAGTTGGATAACAGCCGCAATTCTTCCAGGGCCTTGGGGCCCAAATTCTGAGCCTCATCCACCACCAGCACCACGTGCTCGCGACGAGAATACGAACTCAGCAGAAACTGATTGAAAGCCCCCAGGCGGGCCGCACGGCTGCTGCCAAAATGCCCGCGAATTTCGAATTCCTTCAACAGCAGATCCAGTAAGTCTTCGGCTTCCACGGAAGTTTGATACAGGACCCCTAAACGATAACCGGCTGCTTTTTCCCGTAAGAGCGATTTGATGAGCGTGGTCTTACCCGTGCCCACCTCGCCGGTGAGCACCACAAACCCCATTCGCTCCTTGATGCCGTATTCCAGATAAGCCCTGGCCAGTTTGTGTTGAGATCCCAGAAATAAATAATCCGGGTCCGGCACCAGGGTAAAAGGACGTTCTTTCAGGCCATAAAATTCTTCGTACATAGCTTATTTGCGCCAGGGTAGTTTGAGGCTTTTCCGGGTTTTGGGTTCCGAGTAATAATTATAATAATAATTATAAGATAGTGGCATCGCCTCGGTCTTGTTGAGCACCAGACCCAGAATCGGAAATTCTTTGAGCAGCTCCACGGCGCGCATGATTTCTTCCCGGGGGGTACTGCCGGCCTCCACCACCAAAATGATGCCGTCCACCAGCGGGGCAAAGGCCAAGGGATCCGCATAGAGCAGCGGCGGCAAATCGAACAGCACATAGCGGCCTGGATAGAAGTGTTTCAATTCTTTGACCAAATCCACCATCACGGGTGAACTGAGGAGTTCCGCCGATTCGCCGGTGGAGGTGCCGGCGGGGAGAACCACCAGATTGGCCAAGCCTTCCGGATGCACCAGGCAGTCGGAAATGGGATGCCCCGAGACCAAATAATCGACGAGTCCCGGTCCCGAGGGCATATCGAGGTAGCGGTGCAGGGACGGATTGCGGAGATCACCATCTACCAGCAGCACCGTCTGGCCTACCTTCTGGGAGATGGCAATGGCCAAATTGATGGCAGTCAGGCTTTTCCCTTCATTGGGCAGAGGCCCGGTAACCATCAAGACATTACGGCCTTCTGGCTTGGTGCGATGCAAGATGTGGGTTCGCAATAATTTATAGGTTTCCGCCAGGGTGCCGTCACTGCCCTCCACAATCAAGCGATTGCGGCGCAGCTTCTCCTGGTCCACGGCCACCTTGTGGGTGTAAGTGTAATGGACCTCGCCGGGCGTCTCTTCAAAACCCGCCACCTCCTCAAAGTCCGGCAACGGCATCCGGGGCAGTTCTGGGCTGACGGGGGTGGAGGGTTCCTCCCCCTGTTTATGCAGGGATTTGGCTTTCTCTAAAGCTTTATTAATGAAACTCACGGTCGTAGCTTCCTCTAGTTGAGCATGCATTAACTGATGCGATGATCAGCTGTATTTATCTGCCAGGCGCAGCAGCCTGGCGGTGAGAACCCAGAGGTCCATATAAAAGAAATGGAAGAGGGCCAGTCCCATGACCAGGGAACAACCGGTGACCACCCAGATCAATTTCCGTTTCCGCCGCGCCCGGGCGATATCTTCTCTCGTCTGAATGCGAATAATCGCTCCGAGGACCGGCAGCCCGGTGAGGCGGGCCAGTTCGTCGCTGCTTTTTACCGAGTGATCCAGGTGTTCGGCGAGGGCCACGGTGCCGAACCCGACCCCCAAACTGCAGACTACCCCGGCTAACAAGATTAACCATCTTTGGGGGGATACCGGGGTCTCGGGGTAACTCGCCGGGTCGATCAGCGTGAATTTCTCCCCTTTTTGATGCTCTTCCATGCCCTCGCCAATCCGCGCCTCCAGGATTTTGTTCATGACCTCCTGATACTTGGCATGGGCATTCTGATAATCCCGGCTGAGGGCAAAGTATTCCTGTTCCACCTTGGGAGCGTTCTCAAGACGTTTCCGGTACTTCTGCAATTCCTCTCTCGCCGTGGCTTGCTGGCTGCGGAAGGAGGCCACGTCAGTATCCGCCGCCTTAATCTGGGTGGTCAAACTGATGTAAACCGGGTTCTCGGCCTCGGCCGTAATCCCTGGGGGGGCACTCTTCGCTTCCGGCTCCTGTTCCAATCGGGCAATTTCGGCCTTTAACTTCTTGACTTCCGGATGCTGGTCGGAATATTTGCCCTGCAGTACGGCTAATTCCGATTGCAGTTGCGTAATCTTTTTCCGCCGCATGGACGCGGTATCGCCGGTTTGCCCCGCCAATTTTTTTAATTCGGCAATTTCCCGGCGCACTTTACGGACATCGGGATGATCGGGAGAAAACTTCGACTCGAGGTCGGCCAGGGTTATTTCCAGCGCCTTGAGACGGTCGGCCGGGGCCACAATCCGCTCCCCCGTCACCCCAATAGTGGGAGTTTCCGGCTTCACCGTGGCCATCTGTCCCTGCAAATAGATTTTCTGCTCCTCCTTATTGCGGATAGCAGAGTCCAGATTTTTGATCTCCATCTCCAGGCGGGTCGCTTGTTCCCGGTTAAAGGTCTGTTGTTCCGGCAGCAAGCCTTCATGCGTCTCTTTAAAGGCGGTAATCTTGTCTCCCAGATCTTTGATGCGGTTCTGCAACTCCTTCAATTCCGCCTCTAAAAATTGCGTGGTGGATTGCGCCTGGGCTTCCCGGGTCTTGAGATTCTGTTCTAAATACAAGGATGCCAGGGTTCCCGCCACTTTCTGCACCTTCCCGGGGTCTTTCCCCCGATACGCGATGGAGAAAGCAATGGTCATCTCCGATTGCCCTGTCCGCCGCCGCCCCTTTTCCCCGATCTCAGCGCTGATAGCTTTAAGTTTAATGTTATCCCGCATAGATTCGAGGATTTCTTCCCGAGTGGATTTTTTCTGCATGTCGGCGTACAGATTGAATTGTTGCACGATTTCCCAGAGTTTGACCCGTGACAGGATTTGCTGGGTCAGACTCTGGATCCGCTGGTCCGCAAAGCCGGTGACCGTGGACCTGACAAACTCGGGAGGAATCTGTTGCTCTTCTATGAGAATAGTCGAACTCGATTCATAGATGGAAGGCAGAAGGCGCGCCACCAGGAAAAAGGCCACCAATACCACCAACGCCGGAATAATAAAGTAGTTCTTTCTACTTTTTAAAATGTTCCAGTATTGGTTGATATCTAAGGTTTCATCGGTTGTCATGATTGCATCCTCTTCGGTGCCGAGGTGTTTGATATATCCCTTTTCGTCTGAGCCATACCCGGGCCTTAAATTAATTCCGGCTGATATATATCGTGAATGCGGATTAAACCTACGCAGCGTTGGCTCTGCGGGTCTACCACCGGCAGGACGGCAATCTGTGAGGGTCGATCTTCCATCAGGCGGGTGGCCTCCTTTAAGCTGGCCCCCGGAGTTATGGTAATCGGCTCGGCCGTCATGCATTCGGCGGCGTGCAACGTGCGAATATCTTCATGGGTAAGGAGAGCCCGCCGCAAGTCGCCGTCGGTAATAATCCCCAGCAGGAGAAAATCTTCATTCACGACGCAGGCCGCCCCCAACGGCCGCTGCGACATGGCCACAATTACCTGGCGCAAGGGGGTATCGGACTTAACCCAGGCCACCGCGTCATTCTGGTGCATGACATCTGCCACTTTCAGCCAGAGATTGCGCCCCAACTGCCCGGCGGGGTGGTACCGGGCAAAATCCTGGTCGGTAAAACGCCGGGCCTGCATCAAGACGACCGCTAAGGCATCCCCCCAACCCAGGGCCGCCATGGTGCTGCAGGTCGGCGTGAGATTCAGAGGATCGGCCTCCCGTTCGACCCGTGCATCCAGGATGACGTCAACCTGTTTGGCCATGGGGGAGTTGAGATTACCCAGGATGGCGATCAAGGGCGACTGGAATTGGCGCAAGATCGGGATGAGCCGCAGCAACTCCGCGGTGCTGCCGCTCTTGGACACCAGAATACTGGGGTCTCCCGGGGTATAGATGCCTAAATCGCCATGCACGGCCTCGGCCGCATGGAGAAACACCGCCGGCGTCCCCGTGCTGGCCAGGGTCGCCGCAATTTTCTGGCCGACATGGCCTGATTTACCGATGCCGCTGACCACTACCTTCCCTTGATGTTCCAGGAGGATTTCTATGGCCTTGGTCAACTGGTCACCGAGCCGCGTGGCCACCGCGGTGAGAGCCCGGGCCTCGGCCTCCAGCACCGCTCGGGCGATTTCCTGCCAATTCTTGGCCAGAGGAAGGGATGGCATTTCTTTGACGAGCACGCTCCCCACGTTATACCCTCACGTCCGTTATCCCGATGCAGGCGTCTTGGTGCCTAGAGAGGTTATCTCTGATAGTGAATGGGATAGGCATAGGTAAATTGTAGCCAGGCCGAATGTACATGGGCGGACGTGCCGCCCGCGGTGAGACTCGCGCCATTTTGAAAATTATATCCCGGTGAGACCGACAGGTTCTCGGTGATCTGATAAGTCAGCGTCGGACTGAGGTTATAATAATTATACTCACTGCTGACATTTTGGCTGGATTGATTGCTCAGAGAATATCCTCCGCTCAAGCTGCCTGATAATCTCTCGGTGAAATTATATGCACAAGACAGGGAAAATTGGTCAACCTCATAAATGGCGCCATAGGCTGAAGGCGATTGATCGACGCTAAACGCGGCGCTCACGTTTAACTTGTTAGTCCACTGATAACGGGTGGAGAGGTTAATATAGGGGGTGACCCCCGAACTATTCACCTGCTGAGTCTTGAGCCGGATAAAAAAGGGAAACTGGGACAAATCCAATACCTGGGTGTTAAAACTGTAAAAGGAGATATTAGCCCCGGACATGGCGCTGACATCCCAGCGTTCGGTTAACTTATGGGTTGCCCCAAAATAAATCCCGATGGTTTTGGAATCGTTTCCCCCGGCGTAGAGGCTCTCCCTGACAATATTGTTACTGATCAGGGTGGTCTTCTCATTTTTCAATAAATAGGTAAAATTCAGGCCCACTTGATGGTTGGTGTAATCGGTGTATTGGGGGGCCGCATACAGGACCCGGTTAAAACTATAGCTGGCGGTGGCCAGGAGACGTTCGGTCAGGTTGTAGGTGACCCCCGGCCCCAACCCAAAAGATTGACGCTGGGAGCGGCTCATCACCAGTCCGGAAGTCATCAATTCCTGTTGCAGGGTGGTATCGTTGATATAGAAGGACGTCAAAGAGAGATTGACCCGGTCCAGCACCTGGTAGCGCCCGTTGATCTGGTAATTCTGGTCGATATGGTCAAGCTCACTTTGGGTGATGTAATGCATGCCGTTTAATCCCACATGTCCCTGCAGCTGGCTGATTTCCGTGGTGTAGTTAAAGTCCGCCGCCGGCTGCAAAGAGAAAATGTAGTCGCTGATCTTGTTGGTCGAGGTAAAATTCAAGTTGCTGTTAAACTCGGAGCGCTGCGTGATCGTCGGTACGACCGACCAGTCAGCCGCCGCGGCCAAATTAGGTGTCCATAACGCCAAAATTATTGCCAGAGCCGCCCCCACCTTGGTGCCCATAGACTATTCCCCCCCATCTTGATGCCCACAGGCTAGTGCTCTCCCCCATGTTCTTTAGGGCACAACCACTTTTAGGGCACAACCACTACATCTCCCGGTAACAACGTCCGATTGTCCTCCAAAGAGTACCCCTGCGACACGGTTTTATAATCAAACGGATACACCTCGTCCTTGCCACCCACGCTCCGGAGTACCATGATGGATCCCGGGGAGGCGAAGGGCGTCAGGCCGCCGGCCATGGAAATGGCCTGCATCACATTGACGGGCTTGCCGATCACGAAATCTCCCGGCTTGTTGACCTTGCCGGTTACGTAGATCTTATAGTTCTGCGCCTTCAGGAGGATGACGGTCACATGGGCGTCGGTCACATACTTTTCCAGGCGTTTCAAAATATCTTCCTGGAGCTGCTTGACGGTCAGCCCGGCCGCCTGAACTTCTCCGATCAAGGGGTAGGTAATTTTACCGTCCGGACGCACGATCAGTTGCTTGGTCAAATCAGGCTCTTTCCAGACGGAAATCTCCAGGGCATCTTCCGGTCCCAAAAGGTATTTTTCCTGATCCGGCTTGGCCACCGCCGCGGCCGCGGCCTGGGCTTCGGTAAGATGGCTCACCGGCGGGGTACAACTGCACATCACCACCAGGCTCAATACCATTGCCATAGCGCCAATAACCCGTTGCCAGTTCATTTGTATTGGGCTCCTTATCAACCTACCCATTGGGGTCACTTTGGGCCTCCATTATATAAAATTATCGTAGCTACTATAAATGATCAACAGAAAGTTTCAATCACTTTTTATAGAATTATCATGTGATAAAGATAACTATTAATCATGTCATGTATCTCCTCCCCGACTTTCGCCGGCCCGGCCCTAGCTGGCCCCCAACTGACTACTTCATGCCTAGCAATTCTGGGGCCATTAATACAACTCATTGATTACCCTCATATATATCGAGAATAACCGCACGTGCCTCCCCGGTGGATGTATCATAAAGTGAACATTTTTTCTTGCCCGGGAGAAAAAATTAAGCCTTTAAAAGTTATTTGACCGGCAAGTTTTTTTAAATCTCATCTTTACCAAAATGAGAACCGTTGTCAAGCATTACCCGGCATACGTTCCATGAACGTCTTTAATGCCAACCGGTTAGCGTATTTACCCCCGGCCGCCGACCTAAACACCTGGCGATTAACCCATCCATGGCTCTGTCATTTCCGGCACGCCTTAAGAGAGCAGCAATGACGCATGATTTACCGGACAGCAAAATTATCCTCCTACATAATTTCCTTTTAACGGGTTTGATGATGATTTAGGCTCAGAGTTTATAATGCTAAAAAAAAGACCATGCTGAAATCAGGGAAATCCCCGTTTTATACTGCTTAATTTGCTGATTTTGGGGTCAGTAAATCCATGAGAAGTATGAAACATCGGGCTGCAGAGAACGTAACTAACCGGGACTCATAACCAATCAAATAGCGGGGGATGAACGCTGTATAAACGGCCTGGCGTTATACGTGGAGATTTTCAACGTCATGGTATCCAGGCAATAAAAGCCCCGTCTCGCCGGACGAGGTTTGCCGAGGTTACCCTCCCCCGGAGGGGGCTAGGGGTCTCAGGTTAAAACGGGCGGCGGCATCCCAACAGAATATGGGAAATAGGGTAGTTATTGCCTGGGAAGTTCCCGCCTCCGGGATCCGGGGATTTACTCCCGGAGGCGGCCCTGGCGGATAAGTGAGCCAGGGCTCGGCCACCCCCAATTGCACCTCCTGACCTCGACTTCCGGTGCCGCGCCTGAGAAGCGCCAAGCTAGGGTCAGAGGTGCAAATAGGGGGCGCCATATCTAGGCTGGAAAAGGGTAGATTATCTTGTTGAGGAAGTAAGTGGGCGCAGTCGCTAATTTAGTTCAAGGTACTCCCCTCCCGTCTCGATGACGCCGGGCGCCACTCTGCGCCGGCCAAGGAAATCAAGCGGGATGGCGCCGCCCGCGGCCGCGCCAATCTTACCGGCCGTAAGCCGGCGGCGGCGTGGCGATCCGTTCCAGGTTGCCCTCCAGGTCGCTGAGGATCAACCGTCCGGAAGGCAGCCGCCAGACCCGGACATCTCCTTCACTTTGGACGAATTCGGGCGGGACGGGAAAAACCTCCGGCAGATTCGCCTGGACTTCCACCATCCGCCAGCTGGCCGTGCCCATCTCCCTGACGCTCTGGCGGGAACTCTCCTTGTAGGACACTCCTTCTGCAGCCAGAACCTCGGTGAGTTCGGTGCGATCAGCACCGGATTCATTGACATAAATAACCATCTCGGGTCCTCCTAACCGGCGGGAGCCCGAGCCCGCCGGGCCCCGCCACCATCATGGGACATCGCCCGCCGGGCAGGAAGCCTGGCCTGGGGGGACGTTCCGGATACTCCTAAAGTAAGCAAGGGATGGTCAATGTCAATGAAGGCGCCGGAGAAAAGCGCCACGTGTTTGTAAAGAAAAATGAACTGGTCCCGGCGGGTTAGGCTGGGACCAGTTTCTCTGCAGATGGCTCACAAAAGATGCACAGGCGGCGGGGCAGCCCCCGGGGTTACTGAAGGGCCCGACGTTGTTCTGCCATTTTATGCAGGAGAAAATCGTAAGATTTGGTCCGAATGACCTGGGCGAACTGGGTCTGGTAATTATGCAGGATGCTGACCCCGTCCACCACGACGTCGTAGAGGATCCAGCCCTGCGGGGCGCGGTGCATCAGGTAAGTCACCGGGATGTTCTCGTTGGGGCGGACGATGGTGGTGTCAACCTGGGCTCGGTCGCCGGCCGGACGTTCCTGACCGTACTGGATGTTTTCCTTCTTCAGGAAGTTGAGGACCAGGCGGGTATAGGAGTCCCGGAACAGGTAGCTGAACGTTCGGGTGAATTCCTGGCGTTGGCCGCCGCTGAGACGCTCATAGGTCGACCCCAGGGAATCCCTGGCCATCATGGCGAAATCAAAGTTGCTCGCAATAATTCTATGAATAGCCTGGGCCCGGGCCTGATCGGACAGGGAGGCGTCATTTTGGATGCCCATCACCCGGTCCAGGATGCCCCGGACGTAAGCAGTGGGACTGGCAGCCAGGGCCAGGGTGGTCCCCATGAAGCACCCGATCAGGGCCAGACTGATGATCCAGAACAGTTTTTTCATCGGTTTTCTTCCTTAGGAGATGATGTAACCACCGACCCAGGCTCAGGTACGGTTGGAAGGCGGGGTGACGGCCGTAGCCTCTTTCCACCAGTCGGAGGAAGGCCGGCAGGATGCTCAAAGAGGCCAACAGCACGCTGAGGCTGCCCACGGTGGCCAGGAGCCCCAGACTGAAGGTGCCCCGATGCCCCGAAACCATCAGACTGCCGAAGCCGACGGTGGTGGTCAGGGCTGCCAGGGCCACCCCTTTGGCGGTGCTGGCGGGGAGGGTAATGGCTCGGGCCGATGCCTCCAACTGCCACCGGGCCAGGATGATGATCCCGAATTCGATCCCCTCCCCCAGGATCAAAGGCACGAAGAGGACGTTGGCCTGGTTGAAGGGGAGGTTGAGCAGCCACATCAAATTGACCGTCAGACCGGTGCCCACCGCCAGGGGGATCAGGGTCAGCAGGGTCATTTTCAGGCTGCGGAACAGGATTAACAGCATGGCGGCAATGGCCAGCAAGGCCAAGCCCGCCGCCTTTAGGATGGAATTACGGAACCCCAGGGTAAAGCTATAGAGAAGCACCGGATCGCCCACGGCATTGGGGTCGACGCGCCGGAGATTCTTGACAAAGCGCTTCAGAGGGCCAAAATTCCAGATATCTTCAGAAGGGAAGACCCGGATGAGATACGTCCCCTGGGGACTGATGAAGCGCTCCCGCACCGACTGTGGCAAATCGGCCAGAGTGGGGGGGGGCGCAGATAGTCCTGAGTCCACATAGCCCCGGAACTGGTCCCAGGTTTTTCTCAGGTCCGAAAAAAAATACCGCCCATATGCGCTCACCTGCTTGGCCACCATGGCATCGTTGACCATGAGCCGGGGCACGATCTTATCAATGAGCCGGTGGGTCTCCTCAATCTGCTCCTTGGTGGCCGCCTGCTCCTTTTCGAGATTTTTGGCCGCCTCATCCATCTTAAAATTGATCCGGCTCAAGATGGCGGCCAGTTCCTGGGGATGAGAAGGAGCGGCCGGGGCCGGGGGAAGGGTGACGCCGTTGACCACCGGCAGCATCTCCCTGAGGATCTGACGTTTGCCCGCAATGTGGGTAGGCAAGAAAGAGAGCACCGATTCCACGTGGGACACCGTGGGCAGATTTTTCAGGGCCTCGCTCCGGGCCGCCAATTCCGTGAGGGAGGCGGTGGCCATGGCCCCATAAGACGTGGAATACTTGGAATCCTTGATGAGCTTGTATTCCCACACCACGGATTCGGTTGAGGGATTCTGGAGATGCAAGGGATTCAGGTCGAACGGCACGTAGTGGAGACAAAAGCCTCCCAGAGCCGTGATGAGCACCCCCAAAGCGACGATCAGCCCGGGCCGGCGCCAATGCAGGTGCAGGAACGGCGTGGGGCTCGGCGAGCACACCGCGGGCTCGTTGGTAATGGTCCATTTTTCGGTCACCAGCACCAGGGCCGGCACCAGGATCAGGGTGGCCACCAGCATCACCATGATCCCCATGGCGAGGATCATACCCAATTCCGCCAGGCCCTTGAAGCCCACGAAAGCCAGGGGCACAAAGGAAACCACCGCGGCCAGCCCGGCATAGATGATCCCCGGGGCCGAGCGTTGGAACGTGCAGGCTAATACACTGGTACTGCCGGTCCCCAGCCCGTGTTCCTCTTCTTCCAGCCGGCAAAACCAATGGACGCCGTAGTCAATGGTGAGCCCGAGCATGAGCGGTGCAAAGATCATGGAGAGGAGGTTGAGGTGGCCCACCACCAGGGTGACCAGCCCAAAGGTCCAGCAGAGACCGATAATGAGCACCATCCCCTCCACCAAAGTCCGCCGCAAACTCCGGAAAAACAAAATCAGCAGTCCCATCTGGCCCACCAGCGATAACCAGGTGGCCAAAGCGATGTCTTGCATGGAACTGTCCATTTCATCGGCTTCCAGGGCATCAGGGCCCGTCACTCCGGCCTGCAGGCCGGGAAATCCGGTCTTGACCCGAGCCACCACCTGGCGGAGGAGATTCAGGTCGTGGATGTGGGAGGCGTAGCCGTCTCCTTTCGGCGTCACCAGAAATAAGAGGAATTTGTCATTGTCGGTGAAAAAGTAGCCTTCTTCGTCTAAGTCATTCAGTTCCTTGGCGAAAAAACTGCTGAACAGGGAACCCCGGGGCTGTTGGCCTTCCAGGCTGGCGGACAGCTCCTTGAGAGAGGCGTTCAGGAGCGAGACATCCGGCAGCTCCTTTTTTTCCGTCTCATTCAGGAACCCGGTGAAGAGCTCGCCGATCATCGCTTTGGCCATCTGGCCATTCACCAACTGATAGAAGGTGATCAGACGCGGGTCGGCCGCCAAACCCGACAGCAGGCGGCGCTGCCCCAGGAGACTGTCTTTGATCTTATCGAGGTCTTTGGTGTCCAGATAAAGCAGGGCCGAACGTTTGAAAATCTCCGGATTGATATGATAAAAAAGATCGGGAAAGCGGTCCGGGTAGCGCCGCAGCTCCACCGCCAGGGCATTGGCGAACTGGATGGCCGGCTGGGGATGGCCGTTTTCCACCACCACCACCATCCCGTCACGGCCCCCAAAGGCCTGATCCATCTTTTCGCTCAGTTGGATAAGATGCTGATTGCTGGCCACCAGGTCATTGCGGCTGGTGCGAATCGCCAGGTGCGCGAAGGTATAATAAACCGACACCCCAGCCAAAATTACGGCCACCACCAAGATGGGCCAGGCGCACAGTTTATAGCCGCGTATGATGGATACGCAAGAGGTTTTCAGTTTGTCGCGCAGCGGCAAAATATTCCTCATGTAGTAAGCTCGGGTGACAGGGGAAGGGTGCAATCTGCAGGTAGGGGCGCGGTGGCGCGCCCTTGCTATTCCCCGGCCCGGGAAGATCTATTCTCCCCCGAGGATTCCTGCCGGTCCGGGGCCCCCCCCAATCTCTGGATATTCCAAATATATTCAGCTTATGGGAAGAATAAAGTCAAGCAAAATCTTCCCCTTATCCCGATTCCAGGGCCTCCGGGTACCAGCCAATAGTTATTTTAACCCTTACCCGGGATAGAGAATTCTTGCCCAGGAAGTGTTAAGGAGAGCCAGCCGGGGGGACCGCATCAGGCCAAATTTCTATTGATTTAGTTAGTTTAATCTTTCTCCCACGCTTCGGCAACCGCTATGAAAAAAACCTTGGTTTTTGGCGAAAATTTGGCTATTTTTTAATGGAAATAAGGCTATGGCAAGAAAAAAGACCGACCATGGCCGGGGCACAGCCCTGGCCGAAGGTCCCGGCCCTGCCGGTTTCCAGATCAAAGGGCGCCTCTGGCTGGAATGCAACGGTGAGGTATTCTTGAGTTGGGGGCGGGTGGTGCTCCTGGAACGTATCCGGGATCAAGGCTCGATTGCGGCCGCCGCCCGCTCCATGGACATGGCCTACAGCCATGCCTGGTCGTTGGTGGCCGACATGAATCATCTGGCCGGGAAGGAACTGGTGGGCCGGACCTTCGGCGGCACCCATGGCGGCCGGGCCTGGCTTACCCCCGCCGGCGAGGACGCGGTGGCCCGGTTCTGGCGCCTGGTGGACGCCTTCCGGGAGTGGCTCCGGACCCAGAAGCTGGAGGAATAAACCGACCAAATTTTTTTTGATATGGGTTATCGTTTTAAAAGAATAACGCCAACCTGATCACCTACAATTATGGCTTTCTGGAGGATTGTCATGGGCAAAAAATTTCTGGCAATGGTGATGGGGCTCTCTTTCCTAGTGCCCGGACTGGCCGCCGCCGCCCCCTATAACGCGGTATACGGCCACGGCCCGGAGAAATTTACCCTGGCCACCGGCAGCCCGGGGGAACTGGGACTGCTGCAGGCCCTGGCGGAGGCCTTCGATCGGCAGATGCACGGCCAGACCACCCTCCAGTGGATCAAGGCCGGCTCGGGAAAGTCCCTGCAACTGCTGCAAGACAAGAAAGTGGATATGATCATGGTGCATGCGCCGGCAGCCGAAAAGCGGGCGGTCCAGGAGGGCTGGGCCACCGACCGCACCCTCCTCGGTTCCAATGAATTCTATATCGTCGGCCCGGCCAGTGATCCGGCCAAGATTGCCGCCGCCCAGAGCGCGATGGACGCCTACCGCCGCATCGCCAATGCCAAGGCCAAATTTTTCTCCCGAGGGGACAATTCCGGCACCCACAAGAAAGAGCTGGCCATCTGGAAGGCGGCCGGCCTTAAGCCCCAGGGCGACTGGTACATCGTCACCAAGGATTTTATGACCGCCACCCTGAAACGGGCCAACCAGGGAAAGGGTTATTTCATGGTGGACAGCAGCACCTGGGTGGCGGAAAAGCCGCAGGTGCCCAATCTGAAGATCCTGTTTAAAGGGGATAAGCTGCTGGTGAATACCTACCACGCCCTCTGCCAGCCGGCCGGGGGCACCCCCGGGGCGGCGCTGGCCGCCAAGTTCATCGCCTTTGCGGCTTCTCCCGCCGGCCAACAGATCATCAAAGATTATGGCAAAGACCGGTACGGCGAGGGCCTTTATAATGATGCGGCCTATGCCCGCCAGGCTGAAAAGTAGCCCGAGGGTAAGGGTGGGGGGGGAACCTTATGCCGTTGGCGTTTCGGTCAGAAATAATCACCGGCGCATAATTTAAGGAGGAGGGGCAGAGATGCTGAAGGGATTTGTCGTATTGGCAATATTGGCCGCGGTGTTGGCGACCGGGACCGCGTTCGCGGCAACCCGGATAAGGTGCGCCTCCACCACCAGCACCCAAAATTCCGGCTTATTCGATTATCTCTTGCCGCAGTTTGAAAAGCAGACCGGCATCCATGTGGACGTGGTGGCCGTCGGCACCGGCGCCGCCATCGAAATCGGCAAGCGCGGTGACGCCGACGTGGTCCTGGTCCATGCCAAGCCCCTGGAATTAAAGGCCGTGCAAGAGGGCTATTTCGTCAATCGCCATGATGTCATGTACAATGATTTTGTCATCGTCGGCTCCCCCAATGACCCGGCCAAGCTCAAGGGCCTGAAGTCCGCGGCCGAGGCCTTTAAAAAAATCGCCGCCAGCAAATCCCCGTTCATCTCCCGGGGGGATAAATCCGGCACCAATATCAAGGAGCTGGCCATCTGGAAAGCGGCGGGGATCGACCCCAAGGGCCAAACATGGTATCTTGAAGCCGGCCAGGGCATGGGCAAGACCCTGCGCGTGGCCAGCGAAAAGCGGGCTTACACCCTCACGGACCGGGGCACCTGGCTGGCCATCAAAGATAAAGACAAATTGGAGCTGGCGCTGCTCTTGGAAGGTGATCCCCCCCTGTTTAATCAATATGGGGTAATGGCGGTTAACCCCGCTAAACATAAAAGCGTGAAATATAAGGAGGCCATGGTGTTGGTTAACTGGCTCATTTCTCCTGAAGGTCAGCAAGCCATTGCCTCTTATAAAGATAAACATGGGAACAAGTTATTTGTTCCTGATGCCAAATAACCGGCGGCCAGGGGCAGGCTGAGGCGGGTAACGGCCGCGGCCTGCCCTGCCCATCATCGCATGGATTCCATTTTTCAAGGTTTTTTCGGGGCCTTCCGGCTCATCATCACCTTTGATCCTGAGTTCCTGCGGATTATCTGGTTGTCCCTCAAGGTCTCGGGAACCGCCTTGATTGTAGCCACCTGTCTGGGGCTGCCCGTCGGCGCCTTGCTGGCCCAGCGGCGGGTGCCCTTACGCGGCCTGATGCTTAGTCTGCTGAGCACCGGCATGGGCCTGCCGCCGGTGGTGGTTGGCCTGTTTTTCTATCTGCTGCTTTCCCGGAGCGGACCTTTCGGTTTCCTGGAATTGCTCTACACCCCCGCGGCCATGATCATCGTGCAGACGGTGTTGGCCTTTCCCATTGTGGCTTCCCTCTCCCACGCCGCCATCGCCAAGGTGGACCCGGTGATCCGCCAGGCCGCCATCACCCTGGGAGCTACCCCGTTCCAAGAAGTTCGCACCGTGATCGCTGAAGCCCGCTACGGCATTATGGCGGGAGTCATGGCCGGACTGGGCCGGGTCATGGCCGAGGTCGGGGCCATCCTCATTGTCGGCGGCAATATCGCCGGTTATACCAGGGTCATTACCACCACCATCGTCTTGCAGACCAGTATGGGAGATTTTGAGCTGGCCATCGCCCTGGGCATCGTCCTCCTGCTCATCGCCCTGAGCATCAACGTCGGCCTGCGGTTCTTGCAGCGGTCCGGAGGCGTCAGGTCCGGAGTCATCCTATGGGATTGAGCCTGGAAGTGGCCGGCATCTCCAAGACTTACAACGGCCAGGCCGTTTTGCGGGATTGTTCCTTCGCCTTCGAGCCGGGCCGGACCTATGCCTTGCAGGGCCCCAACGGCAGCGGCAAATCCACCTTCTTCCGGATCGCCGCCCTACTGGAGCCCCCCGATACCGGCTCGGTGCTCTATGCGGACCACGGCGTCGTCCTTCCCGCCGATCTGCACCTGCGCCGCCGGATCACCCTGCTCTTGCCCCAGATCGGCGTCTTCAACGCCACGGTCTTCAAGAACGTGGCCTATGGCTTGAAAATCCGGGGCTGCCCCTCCCAGGTAATCGAGGACCGGGTCAACGGCGTCCTGGCCACAGTGGGCCTGGCCCACAAACGCCGGCAAAACGGGCTGGACCTGTCCAGCGGCGAAACCAAGCGCCTGGGGATCGCCCGGGCCATGGTCATCGACCCCGAGGTCATTTTCCTCGATGAGCCCACCGCCAACATCGATCCGAAAAATACTGAAATCATTGAGCAAATCATCTTACAGATGAAAACCGCGGGAAAATCAACCATAATACTGGTGACGCACGATCCCGCCCAGGCCCGTCGCCTGGCGGACCGCGTCCTGGTTATGGAGCATGGTAAAATCGCCCCCCTCTAGCGACTCGTCCTTCACTTCGCCGGTCTTTCCCCGGTTCAAGCCCCTGGGCCTGGAAGATCGGGACCTGATCCGCCGCCGCCTCTGGGATTACCAGCCCGAGACTTCGGAGCTGACCTTCACCAATCTCTTCATGTGGCGGTCCCACTACGGCTACCAGTGGTCCCTGGACGGGGATTGGCTCCTCGTGGTGAGCACCGCCCCGGACCGCTCCTGGGCCCTGCCGCCCCTGGGCCCTCCGCCCCGGGCGGAGGTCTGCCGCCGGGTGTTGGGCTGGCTCCAGGACGTGGCCGGGGTAAATGCGCCCTTCCTGGAGCGGGTCGATCCCCGGCTGGCCGCCGAACTGGCCGGCCATCCCGACTTCGTGGTGGAGCCCATCCGGGACCATTTCGATTACCTCTACCGCACCGCCGACCTCATCGAACTGCCCGGCGGGAAATACCATGCCAAGCGCAATCACATCCGCGGCCTGGAAAGGTCGCACCGCTTCCGCTACGAACCGCTCCGGGCCGAGCATCTGTCCGCCTGTCTGGACCTGAGCGCCAGATGGTGTAATATAAAGAGGTGTGACCTGGACCTGTCCCTCATGGGGGAGTGGGCGGCTATCGGCGCGGCCCTGGCCGATTTTCAGGCCCTCCAGCTTAAGGGTGGGGTGATTCTCATCAACGATCGGGTGGAGGCCTTTTCCTGTGGCGAACTGCTCAACCGCCAGACCGCGGTCATCCACCTGGAGAAGGCCAATCCGGAGTTGCGGGGGCTGTACGCCGTCATCAATCAGCAGTTCTGCCGGGAGGCCTGGGCCGGGGTGCCGTTTGTCAACCGGGAGCAGGACCTGGGCGAACCGGGCCTGCGAACGGCCAAGCTGTCTTATCATCCCCACCGTCTGGTGGAGAAATATCATATTCGCCTCCGGTAAAGGAGGCGTGCGTGAGCGGTTCGATCATACAATCTGTTCATCTCGCCACCGGGTCCACCGGGTAGACGGCTTAGGTAAGGAATAACGCGCCATTGGCTAAATCACTCCAAGCGTTCCGGCATAAGAAAATTCCTGCCGCGGTGGGGCTTATTCTGGTAAGCATCATCCTGAGCCTGTTCATTACCAGAGTCTTCCAACCTTTTCGTCTCAAGACCTTGGACCTGTTCTTCCGCCACGTGCCGTTACTGGCCGCCTCACCCGACGTCGTGGTGGTGACGGTGGACCAGCCCGACCTCGATTTCTTTAAAAACCAAGGCATTACCTGGCCATGGCCCCGGCAGCTCTACGCCCCCCTCATCGATTATTGCCGCCGGGCCGGTGCCCAAGCGGTGATCTTTGACATCCTGTTCACCGAGGCCTCGTCCTACGGCCCCGAGGACGACCAGCGCCTCGCCCAGGCCGCGGCCGCGGCCGGTAACGTGGTGGTGCCGTTTTTCCTGTCCCGGGAGGCCAAGCCGCCCAACCCTTCGGAGGCGGAGCTGCTCCGCCAAGCCGGCCTGAGCATCCCCGGCCCCCCGCCCCGGGACCAGATCACCTATCGCGCCATGATCACCCCCGTTCCACCATTGCTCAAGGCAGCCCAGGCCCTGGGGAACGTGGAGTCCAGCCCAGACCCGGACGGTATCTATCGCCGGGTGCCTCTGGTGGTCCCCTTTAAGAATAAGTGGCTACCCATCCTGGGGTTTGCGGCGTTTCACCGCTTCGGGAACTCCGGCCCCCTCAAATTTGGGCCCGGCGCCCTGATGGTAGGAGGCGACTCTATTCCCCTGGACCCCCAGGGACATTTCCTGCTCAGATTTCGCGGCCCCAGCCGTAGCCATAAACGGTTCTCCGCGGCCAACGTCATCGCCTCGGAGTCCCGCCTCCAGCAAGGCCTGCCCCCCATCTACCCCCTCAAGGACTTTGCCGGCAAGTGGGTCTTGGTGGGCCTCACCGCCCCGGGCCTCTTAGACCTGAAGGCCTCGCCGGTGGCCGCCATTTACCCGGGGGTGGAAGTGCACGCCACCCTGCTGGATAATCTCCTGAGGGGTGACTTTCTCCGTCCGGTTCCCTGGTGGGTTTCCGCGGCCAGCATAGTGTTGCTGGCGACCACCATGGTCCTGGTGGTGCTGTTTTTTTCCAGCCTGGCGGTCACTCTGGCCGTGTTCACGGGTCTGGTCCTGATTTATTTGACCCTCTCGGTGGTGGCCTTTTGGGCCGGCTGGTGGGCCGATCCGGTGTTGCCCGGGGTTCCCCTGGTTTTGAGCTTTACCCTGTCCGCAGCCTTTAGCTATGCCACCGAAGGCCGCCAGAAGCTCTACATCCGGCGCATGTTCGGCCAGTACATGTCCGGGGCGGTCATCGACCACTTGCTGCAACACCCGGAAAAACTGCAACTGGGAGGCGAGCGCCGCCGCGTCACCCTGTTTTTTTCGGACCTGGCCGGCTTTACCGGCATCTCCGAGCGTCTCAGTCCCGAGATCGTCGTGGGCCTGCTCAACGACTACCTGTCCACCATGACCGAGATCATCCTGGAGGAGGAGGGTACCGTGGACAAGTTCGAAGGGGATGCCATCATGGCCTTTTGGGGCGCCCCCCTGGATCAGCCGGACCACGCCGGGCGAGCCTGCCGGGCCGCCCTGCGCCAGACTCAAGCCCTGGTAGAGTTGAATCGCCGCTTTGCCGGCCTGGAACTGCCGCCCCTGACCGTGCGCATCGGCCTCCACACCGGCGACGCCATCGTGGGCAACCTGGGGTCCGTGAAGCGCTTCGACTATACCGTCATCGGCGATACCGTCAACCTGGCGTCCCGCCTGGAAGGTCTCAACAAATTTTACGGCTCCCAGATCATGGCCAGCGAAGTCACCGTGGCGGGGTGCGCCGGGGCGGTGGAATTTCGGGAACTGGACCTGGTGGCGGTCAAGGGTCGGGAGACCGCGGTCCGGGTCTTTGAAGTCCTGGGCCTCACCGGGGAACTGGACCCTTTGGTGACCCGCCGTGGCCGGGACTTCGCCCGGGGCCTGGAGCTCTACCGCCGGGGCCGGTTCCCTGAGGCCCAGGCGGTGTTCGACGCCATCCTGGCGGACGATCCCGAGGACGGCCCCTCCCGGACTTTCCGGGAGCGCTGCCGGCAGTTTGAAGAGGCGCCGCCGCCCGCGGATTGGGATACCATCTTCCGGCCGGAGGGGAAATAAGGTATTATTTCATCAGGATAAAGCGAATAGCTAGGGCTGCTGTCCGTGAAGGATCTTTATCGGCGGCGCTGGCATCTCGCAGTGCCGTAGGGGCGGGTTTCAAACCCGCCCCTACCCAGTCTTTTCCTGGTTTTGAGTATTTCTGTTTCGATTGATAATTTGAATCTGGCTCAAAAAAATGGCGATGCATGATTCAGATAAAACCAGGGCGCAGCTGCTGGAAGAGCTGTCCACTGTACGGCAGCGCCTCGCCGAATTGGAGATTTTTAAGGACTACCGCAAGCTGGCCGAACAGGCGCGCCAACGGGCCTTCGCCGAACTGGAACAGCGGGTGCATGAGCGGACCGCGGAACTGGTGGAGGCCAACCGGCAGTTGACCCGGGAGATCGAAGAGCGCAAAAAGACCGAGGCCGAACTCCAGCGGACCAAAGACTACCTGGAAAACGTCATCGACAACTCCGTGGATGCCATCGGCATTGTGGACCGGCAGGGCCGGTTTCTGCTGTGGAACAGACGGGCCGCGGAAATCTACGGCTATCAGCCCGAGGAACTGGCCGATAAGACGGCCTTCGATCTCTACCCCGACCCCGAGGAACTGGGCCGCATGCTCGCAAGACTGCGCCGCGACGGCGTGGTGAGAGAATATGAAATCCCCATGCAGAAGCAGGACGGCAACATCGTCCCCATGGATATCTCCATCAGCCTGCTCCGGGATGGCCGGGGCCGCACCATCGGCAGCGTTTGCGTGGCCCGAGACCTCTCGGAGCGCAAGAAGGCCGAGGCGGAGCTCAAATACGCCCAGGCCGAGCTGAGCCGCTACTCCCGGGACCTGGAACGCCAGGTGCGGGAACGCACCCGGGAGATTACCAGCATCCTGCGGTATACCCCGGCCGTGGTCTACATCAAGGACCGGGAGGGCCGCTACACCCTGGTCAATTCCCGCTACGAGGAGTTGTTCGGCATCAGGCGGGAGCAGATTTATGGGAAATCCGACCACGATATCTTTCCCCGGCCCATGGCCGACGAGATCCGGGCCGCCGACCTCAGGGTGCTGGCCGACCGACAACCCCATCAGGAGGAGGAAATCATCCCCCAACCCGAGGGCCTGCGCACCTATCTGTCGGTGAAATTTCCCCTGTATGACGAGCAGGGCATCCCCACCGGGCTATGCGGCATTGCCACGGACGTGACCGAACTCAAGAACGCCCAGGATCAACTGCGGCGCCTCTCCGGCAGCATCATGGCCAACCAGGAAAACGAACGTCGGGCCATCGCCCGGGAACTCCACGATGAGCTGGGCCAGGTGCTCACCGCCTTGCGCATGGATGCCGTGTGGCTCTGCGAACGCCTGAAGCTTACGGATGCGAAAGCCGGCGACCGGGCCTTGGCCATGTGCCGGCTCATCGATCAAACCATTGATGAGGTCAGGGGCCTGGCCACCCGTCTGCGCCCCGGGGTGCTGGATGATTTGGGCCTCCTCGATGCCCTCGAGTGGTACATTACCGATTTTGAAAAGCGCAGCGGGATTGCCTGCATCTTCAAGCACGGTGAGGTCCCGGACGTCGACGGCATCGGGGCTACCGCCGCCTATCGCATTGCCCAGGAGGCCCTGACCAACGTCACCCGCCATGCCGCGGCCACTCAGGTGCAGGTGAGTCTCCGGGCCGACCGGGGCATCTTGACCCTGGCTGTGGTGGACAATGGCCGGGGTTTCGATCCCAAGGAGATCGCGGCCGCAGAATGCCTGGGGCTGGCCGGCATGCGGGAGCGCGCCGGGCTGTTGGGCGGCAGCCTCGAGATCAGGTCCCGGCCCGGCAAGGGCACCAAGGTCTGCTTCAAACTGCCCGTGGAGGGCAGCCAGGAGCTGGTCCCATGATCCGGATCCTGTTGGCCGATGACCATGACATTGTCCGGGCCGGCCTGCGCCGCATCGTGGAAGAGTGCGGCGACATCGAGGTGGTGGCCGAAGCCGCCGACGGCCAGGAGGCCCTTCGCCGGGTGGAGGAGACCTCGCCCGAGGTGGCGGTCATCGATATTTCCATGCCCGGCCTGGATGGCCTGGAAGTCATCAGCCGCCTGGGGGCCTCCCATCCGAAACTGCCGATCCTCGTCCTCACCATGCATGAAGAGGAGCAGTACGTGGTTCGGGCCATCGAGGCGGGGGCCATGGGTTACATCACCAAGCGCTCGGCCCCGGAGCTGCTGGTGAAAGCCATCCGCAAGGTCCACGCCGGCGGGCGCTTTCTTACCGATGCCGCCGCCGAGGCCCTGGCGCTGCGCCTCGGCAAAGGCAGTCGGGGCCGCTCTCCCCTCGATTCCCTGTCCACCCGGGAAATCCAGGTTCTCCGGCACCTGGCCCTGGGCCAGACGGTCCGGGAGATTGCCGAGGCCTACCACCTCAGCACCAAGACCGTGGACACCTACCGCGCCCGCCTGCTGAAAAAACTCAACCTGCGCAACAACGCCGAACTGTCGCGCTTTGCCCTCCAGAACCGGCTCGTGGAGCTATGACCCCGGCGCCGCCTTTCCTGTAAGAAAAATTACGACACAAGAATCATAGATTACCCGATTTGCAAGCCGGACGCTTGCCTGTATGTTTTATAAATGTCTATTCAGCATAGTCTTTTACCGTGTTGCTTTTAACACCGAGTGGCGACCTTTATTGGTGGCACAGGCGTCTCGCCTGTGCAGCGCTAAAGCCTGCGGCTACCAAAACCATCATTTGCGCGCCTCTGGGGATAAAACGCGCTCACCCGGCCCTGACAACGCAGAACCGGAGCCTAAGTCCGTTTCGTATGCGTCAGCAAACCTATAATCTTGGTTGAAGAGGAAACGCCCAAATGAAGACCGTGGCCGAGAAGATCCGGGAGTTGGAGGAGAAGGAGGTACAGATCAAGGGGATGGGTGGTGCCAAGGCGGTGGAGAAGCAGCACGCCAGCGGCAAGCTCACGGCCCGGGAG
>JBAVUP010000176.1:0-26194 GCA_049696835.1 Desulfobaccales bacterium | reverse complement strand
ATCAAGCATTGTCCAATGAATCAGTAACCTGTAACCAGCGGAAGTTATCTACTATTCATGACCTGCAAGAATTTATGCAACATCGTTTTAAGCCTCCCTACGGATGGGGAAAAAAGGTATAGTCTTCGGAAACTGGCAGGGTGAGGTTAACGGATGTTTTTATCTAAAATTAGAGAACGGCAATTAATGCCGGAGATCCAGAAACGCCGAGAGCTTTACGAAAGCAATCTCTCTCCCGTCGAGAGAAAAGCTTTGCAACTGGCGAAATTCAATAGTGAGTGGCAGGTCATCAAAAATACGGTGCCGTATTACCAGAGTCTGGCAAGATCACATAACCTGCCGGAGGTTTTTCATTCCTGGGAAGAAATCATCAGCTCTTTCCCGGTGGCAAACCGCAGCACCCTGCAGCAATATCGAGAGCTGATGTCCAGCCGGACCAAAGCCCCGGAATGGTGGCGACTCACCGGCGGGACCACGGCTCAACCGGTGCAATTGCCGGCCTGGAAGTCTGAATCATTACATACGGCCCCTAACACGTGGTTGGGCAGATCCTGGTTTGGGGTTACACCCTCAGACCGCGCCTTCATGCTCTGGGGGCACAGCCATCTCTTGGGCACCGGTCTCAAGGGGCGGTGGAATAGCTATGCGCGCCGCTTGAAGGACTGGCTTTTAGGTTACTATCGCTTTTCCGCCTACAACCTGAATGAAAGGAGCATGCAAGAGGCCGGCCTGGCTTTGCGGCGTTTCCGTCCCCACTATGTGATAGGTTACAGCGTGGCCTTGGACCTCTTTGCCAGGGTTAACCGCAAACTGGCTGCTGATTTTCATTCCGTGGATCTGAAAGTCGTCGTGGGAGCCGCGGAAGGCTTTCCACGGGATGATAGCCCCAAGTTACTGGAGGAGGTATTCAGCGCCCCGCTGACCATGGAATACGGCTCGGTGGAGACCGACCTGATAGCCCACGGCACCCCCCAAGGGGGATATGACGTCTTTTGGGGCACTTACTTTTGCGAGGCCCTGGAAACAGGAGTAACCGGCGGCAAAATCATTCGAGTCACCAGCCTCTATCCTCGATGCTTTCCCCTCATCCGGTATGAATTGGGCGATGAGATTGAGTTGGAACCGGGGGAAGAGGGGTTGGGGGTGGCCCGCTTTCAAAGCGTGAGAGGCCGCTGCCATGACACGGTAACCCTGGCCGACGGCACCATCTTACATTCCGAGGCCTTTTCTCATGCAGTCCGGCCATGCCCTGAAATCCGCTACTATCAAATAGTTGACGACCAGGGAACCATCTCTCTCAACTATATCGCGCCGGAGCCAATTACTGATGAACAGATGTTGCTGATCCGTCAACGACTATCGAAAATTAACCTGTCTTTAAAGAATATCGAGATTAAAAGAGTTGATAAGCTCGAACAAACTGTTGCCGGTAAAACAAAAATGGTGGTTAGGAAATAGGTCATTTTTATTTGATAGATCAAAAAATGAATGCTGGGTCAAAAGAAAAGGTTCTCCTGGTTGTAGCCTTACCGCCGCCATATCACGGGGTCACCGTGGCCAACGATATTTTGATTAACAGCGAAATTATGAAAAGGGGGTATGATTTCTCCGTGGTGCCGCTCAACCGCGAAGTTCTCCGGTTGGGGGGAGACTTTGCCGTCAAGACATTGCTGGGTGACCTGCAGGTGGTGGGGAAGGTGATAGGGGTAATATTGTTGAAAAAGCCCCGGCTCACTTATTTTTGCATAGCCCAAACCCGCTGGGGATTGTGGCGGGAATGCGTCCTGATATGGCTGGCGCGGTTCATGGGTACAAAATGCCTGGTGCAGTTGCGAGGCGGGAACTTTCGCAATATTCTGGAACACCAGATACCCCATCCTTGGGAAAAAAAGGTTATCAAGCGCACCCTGCAATGGTTAAACGGGGTAATTGTCCTGGACTCCAGCCTGGCCTGGAACTTTCTGGGGCTGGTGCCCCCGGAACGGATCCATGTGTTGGCCAACGGAATTCCGCAAAGCTGCATCCCTCCCGGCCGGGTTGACGTGGCCATGGGGGAGCGCCAGGAGTCCCGGAAGCTCCGGGTTACCTACCTGAGCAATCTTTTACCCGGGAAGGGCTACCTCACTTTCCTGGAGGCCGCGGGGGTATTGCAACAGCGCTCACAGGCACAGAATTTCGTGTTTAATCTGGCGGGTGCGGCGCCAGGGCCAAGCGTGGTTCAGGAGGTGGAGGAATTCGTCCGCCACCATGATTTGCAGGATTCGGTGCGGGTGGTCGGCAAGGTGTTGGATGGAGAAAAATGGGACCTGTTGCTGAATTCGGATGTCTTTGTTTTTCCCCCGTACCTGCCCGAAGGGCAACCGTGGAGTATTATTGAAGCCATGGCGGCGGGATTACCGGTGATTTCCACCAACAAAGGCTGTATCCCCTCGATGGTAAAGGAAGGCCTCAATGGCTACATCGTGGCCGAAAACCAGGCTACGGCCATTGCGGAAAAACTGGTGCTCTTGCAGCAAAACCCTGAATTGCGCCTGGCAATGAGCCGGGCGAGCCGGGAAAGGTACTGCTCTCATTACACCGGAGAGCGTTTCGTGCAAGGTTTTGCCGATATCCTAGCCAAAGTTATGGCAGAGGGTTAAATAGCCTACAGGCGCTCAAGACCAACTGCACAACATCGGCCTTGAGGATGTATTCAATATGCGCATTTTACTGTTGACGCAGTATTTCCCGCCGGAAGCCGGGTCGGCGGCGGCCAAGATGGCCGAAATGGCCCATTATCTCACGGCGCGGGGGCACCAGGTGTCGGTGGTCTCGCAGGTGCCCTGTTATCCGGCGGGCGTAGTGTATCCCGGGTATGAGGGGGCCTGGTTCCGCCGGGAACACCACAACGGCGTCCGCATCACCCGCACCTGGTCCTATGCCTCCCCGGAACGGGGTAAGTTTAAGCCCCGGTTGTTGAATTATGCCAGCTTTATGGGCACCGCCCTGGCGGGAATCCTGGCCGGTCCGCGCCCGGAGGTCATAGTGGTTTATTCGCCACCGCTCTTATTAGGGTTGACCGCCACCCTGGCCGGAAAAGCCTGGCGGTGTCCTTTCGTCTTTTGGGTCAACGACCTGTGGCCCCGGGCAGCCCTGGCCCTGGGGTTTATGCGGGAGGGCTCGCTTTACCGGGCGGCCAGCGGCCTGGAGAGCTTTATTTACCGGCAGGCGGCGCGGATATTTGTCTATTCCCAGCGAATGCGGGAAGAAGTGGTGGCGGATGGGGGCAGCCGGGCCAAGATCGAATATCATCCTCTGTGGATTGATACCGAGGTTTTCCATCCCGACCCGCCGGGCGCGGCAAGGGTACGGCAACAATACGGTTGGGGCGAAAAATTCGTCATTCTCTATGGAGGCAACATCGGGTTGGCCCAGGGACTCGATGTCTTCGTGGAGGCCGCCCGATTGCTCCGGGAGCAACCGGACATGCATTTTGTCATCGTGGGCAGCGGGGTGGAAAAAGAGAACCTGAAGGGCTTGGTGCGGGATTATGGCCTGACGAATTTTGAGTTCATCGGGCAGCAGCCCAAAGACCAGGTGTTGGCATACTTTTCGGCCGCGGACCTCCTGTTTGCCCATCTGAAGGAGGCCCCGCACCGGGTAGGCACCGTTCCGGAAAAAATCCTGGCCTATATGGCCTGCGGCCGGCCGGTACTCATGGCGGCCCAGGAGGGCGCGGCGGCGGATGTCATCCGAGAGCATGGGTGTGGCGTAACCGCGCCTCCGGATAATCCGGAGGCCGTGGCGCAAGCGGTCCTGGCGCTCTCGCCGCGGCGCCATGAACTCGATGAGATGGGGGCCAGGGGGCGACAGGCCACGGAACTGCATTTTGCCGGCCCCACAGTGCTCAAGGGCATGGAGGCCAGCCTGAGCGCCATCGCCGGATGTTAAGTCAATTTTCCTCCGAAAGGTCTTCCCAGGAACGGCCAGGCGGTCCGGCTGACTCCCTCTTAACAGTGGCCGATGCTTTTCCGGCCCTGGTGGCTCTCTTGTGCACGGATGAGGCCGTGTATCTCTCCGGCCCGGCTTCCCTGTGGAAAATGGACCTCCAGGGGGCCGAACCCCAGCACCTGGCGGCCGTGCCGGCGCCCTGGCCCCACCGGCAGGCGGCCCACTGGCGCCTGCTGCGCCGTCTCGGCAGGCTGGACGTGCGGGAGCTGATTGTGGGGCCCAGCGGGACGCTTCTGGGTATTGCGCAAAAACAGATAATCGCCGTCAGCCACGATGGGGGAGAAATTCGCACCGTTTTCCAGGTTCCCGAGGGGGGCCGGCCCAAGGGCTTTGCCCTCACCCCTTCAGGGCATCTCTTTGTAGGGGAATACTGGGGCAACCCCCGGCGGCAGGCATTGCGTATCTGGGGCAGCACCGATGGCGGCGACACCTGGGAGCTGGCCCATACCCTGCCCGCCGGCAGCGCCAAGCATATCCACAATATTATCTGGGATGAGCATCGGCTGGGGTTATGGGTGTTGACGGGGGACGGCGACGGCGAATGCGCCTTACTGTTCACCGCCGACGAATTCCAGACGGTTACGGAAATCATCCGGGGCGGGCAGATGGTCCGGGCCTGTCAACTCTTTTGCCGGCCCGAGGGTCTCTATTACGGCACCGATACCGAGAGAGCCGCCAACTGGTTCGTGCACCTGGAGGTGACGACCGGCAAGCTCCATACTATGCAACCGCTCCCCGGAAGTTGCATCTACGCGGCGCGCCTGGCGGAGCGGTATTGGCTGTCTACCTCCGTGGAGCCCAGTAAGGTGAATCAGGAGCGCCGACCCGCGCTCTGGACTTCCCTGGACCTGCACCGCTGGACGAAGGTGGTGGAATTCGACAAAGACTGGTGGCCCGGCGAGTACTTTGGCTTCGGCAGCGTGATCCTGCCGCGGGTGCAAGGAGCCTGTCCCTGGCTGGTATTTTCCCCGGTGGCGGTCAAACAGCATGATCTCACCACCTTTGTGGTCAAACCCGAGGCGTTGAGCCAAATTCTTTCAGCCAGGGACCGATAAAATGCCTGCCAATACGTGTCCCCGCGCCCGGGTCCTGGTCATGGACGGCAGAATCCAATCGTGCCTGCCGGTGCTCAAGGCCTTGCGCCTGGGCGGGCACCAGGTGACCATTGCCGAGTCCGACCCTCTCTGCGTCGGGTTCTTTTCCCGTTATCCCCACCGGCGCATCCGTCATCGCGATCCGCGCGTCGACCCAGAGGGCTTCCTGGCGGACTTAAAGGGACACCTAGCCACCGGCGAGTATGACGTCCTCATCCCCATCCTGGACGTCACCGCGGAGCTGGTCTCCCGTCACAAGCCCGAATTGGAGAGGTTCGTCCGCATCCCCCTGGTGGATTATCCGATTTTCATGCGGGCCCGGGATAAATCCCAGACCATGAAGATCGCCCAGGCGCATGGCATCCCCGTCCCCCACACTTACTTTCCGGAAGAGATGGGAATCGAGGCGATCGCCGGGATGGTGGATTATCCGGTGTTGATCAAGCCGAATATCAGCGTAGGGGCCCGGGGGCTTACCAAGGTCAGAGACGCCCGGGAACTCAAAAAATTATATCCTTTGGTCGTGGCCCGCTATGGCGCCAGCACCATCCAAGAATTCATTCCTCAGACCGACCTGCAATACAAAGCCCAATACTTGCTTGACCGTGACGGGGAGGCCAAAGCCTGGGTGGTGTATAGTAAGATTCGCCACTTCCCTTTGGAAGGCGGGGTAAGCACCCTCAACTGCACGGTTGATAGAGAAGATATTGCCATGTTGGGTAAGCAGTTATTACACGCTATGGAGTGGTATGCTTACGCCGATATTGATCTGATTACCGACCCCCGGGATGGCCTGGTTAAGATCATGGAAGTTAACCCCAGAATAACCGGGAGTGTTAAGATTTGTTTTGAGGCAGGGGTGGATTTTGCTAAGATGCTGGTGGCCTTGGCGATGGATTGGAACGTAGAACCGGTGAATGGATATCAGGTGGGGCTGTACTTACGACATCCGGGATTGGATCTGGTCTGGTTTACACAATCTAAAGATCGATTTAAGGCTAATCCGAACTGGTTCCGGTTTTGGGGAAAAAATTTAAGATATGACGTGTGGAGCTGTAATGATCCGGGACCGTTCGTGGCTTACGTGTTGGCCAATGTAAGAGATGTGTTTTCCGTCGAAGCCCGGAGATATAAGTATAAAAGAGGCTACTTGGGATAGTTCCTTGGTTAGGCTGACTGTCCAAAAACCGGAACAATACTTCCCTACCCAACAAAATGTTCTGTAATCGGAACAAAAGATAATTCATGGTTAATCTCCTGACCATTGATGTGGAGGAATGGTTCCACACTTCCGCCCTGGACCCTTATATCGGTCCGGAACAGTGGGACCACCTGGAGCCCCGGGTGGTTGCCAATGTGCAGCGGTTATTGGAAATCCTGGCCTCTCACCAAACCCGGGCGACGTTCTTCATCCTGGGGTGGGTGGCCGAACGGTTCCCGGGATTGGTGCGGGAAATAGATGCCATGGGGCATGAGATATGCAGTCATGGGTATCGCCATCGTCTCATTTATCACCTAACTCCGCCACAATTTAAGGATTTTTTGGAACGCTCCAAGAAGATGTTGGAAGATATCGTGGGCAAACCCGTCCGGGGTTATCGGGCTACCAGCTTTTCCATTGTGAAAAAAACTCTCTGGGCCCTGGATTTGATTCAGGCGGCCGGGTTCAGGTATGACTCCAGCATCTTTCCCGTCAGCCATCATGACATCTATGGCCTGGAGGGTTGCCCCCGCTTCCCCTTCACCCTGGAGAACGGCCTGATTGAAATCCCGCCTTCCACCATAAAACTCTTGGGGAGAAACATTCCTCTGGGGGGTGGAGGCTATTTTCGCCTCTATCCCTACTGGGTAACCGCGCGGGGGATTCGCCGGATCAACCGGGAAGGCTACCCTGCCATGGTTTATCTCCATCCCTGGGAATTGGACCCCCAATGCCCCCGGGTTGCCCACGCCGATGGCCGCACCCGTTTCCGCCAATACATCAACCTGAGCAAGACCGAAGCCCGGCTCGGAAAGCTCCTTGCGGATTTCCGCTGGATACCGGCGGGGGAATATGTGAGCACAGTTCAGGATAACCTGATAAATTTTCGTCTGAGCAACATTTGAATGAAGAGCCAGTTAAACATGCTGATAAAAATATTTGGTGATTGTTAAAGTTTTTTGCCACACCATTAAGCTGGCGGCATGAATTTAAAGACCTTTCAAGATATTGTTTATAAGGAGAAAAAAGCCAAGAGATTTTTCCTCCGGCGGCGATGGGAAAAAGGCCGGAAAACCTGTCCACATTGTGAACATGCGGGGGTTGTGTACCCAAAATTCAGGAAATAATTATTTTACAACGAAATTTATGGTATTATGCCGTCGATGAGAGGAGTCGGGTTAAGGAATGCCATCTTTGGGATTCTCACCGAAGCAAAGAGGTCCCTAAAACCATTTTGACTGTGGTGGCCAAAGTTGCCGCATAGGCTCAGATAATAAAGTAAGAATATTATCAGAGGAGTCCCAAATGGATATAATTGATTTTTATAATTATTTTAAAATAATTATTCCGGATTCAATTAAAAATATTTTAAAAAGAATTATCCATTTCAATAAATATACTATTGAATTACATTATCAAAGAACATGGGCACATGAATTTACTGAAAATAAAGACAAGGTGTATGAGTATTGGGTAAAATATCGTTACTTAAATAAAATTATTGAAATTTGCAATTTGAATGATAAAGCAAAAATATTAGACGTGGGATGTGGAATAAGCACTGTTCTTCATTTTACAAAAGGAGAAAAATATGGTATTGACCCACTAGCTGATAGATATAAAATGCTATACAATTATCCAGCAGATATTATAATTAAGCAAGGTTTTGCCGAAAAAATCCCGTTTTCAAATAATTTCTTCGATGTAGTGTTTTGTACGAACGCATTAGATCACGTAGAGGATGTTAATAAAGCTATTAATGAAATTTATAGAGTATTAAGTACAGAGGGAAAATTTGTGGTGGCTGTTGACATTTTTGAGGAACATCAAACGAGAGATCCAGCCCATCCTTATGCATTCGTCGAAGAGGATGTAATGAGTCTCTTTTCGTCTCAGTTTAAGCCACTATTTAAAGAGAAAGCCCCGTGGATCGGAACGGAAAGATATGTAAAGGGACATAGAGATAAGCTAGGGGATGAAGTGATTATGGTATTGGAAAAAATAACCTAACGGTAATTGGAAAATACTACGCGCCCGAGCTGTTGATCATCGGCAAACGTCCTTGATGGAGACTGCCGGTCTCCCCCAAGGCAGATGGTTTGTTGACCGCCGCCAGCCACGCAGAAGGGCTAGGCCCGGTCAAAGGAGTTTTGTATCGTGTTGCCTCAGCCCCGCACCCTGGTGTTGCAACCCACATAACGCTGGATTTTAAGGAATCTTTTTTTTGCCTCAAAATATTCCGCTATTGCCGTTGAGGGAAAAACGCACAGGGGGGTTCACTTTCAACCGAGAATATGCAGCCGCCTTGGCTACCTTTAACTATATTGATAGCCTTTGATGGATCGGAGTGATTCTTTTTGAAACAAATAATCCAGAGTTATAAAAACGGCAAGATCACCCTGGAAGACGTGCCCGCGCCCGCCTGCAAAGGCGGGGGGGTGCTGGTACAAACGATGGCCTCCCTCATCAGCGTGGGCACCGAAAAGCTCATGATCGAGATGGGGAAGAAAAGCCTCCTGGGCAAGGCCAGGGCCCGGCCGGACCTGGTGCGCCAGGCCTGGGCCAAGGCCAAGAAAGAGGGGTTCTTCAGCGTCTATAAGGAGGCGATGGGCCGCCTGGATGAGCCCATCCCCCTGGGATACAGCGCCGCCGGGATTGTCCGGGAAGTCGGTCAGGGGGTGCAGGGTTTTAAACCTGGGGACCGCGTGGCCGTGGCCGGGGCCGGGTATGCCTCCCATGCCGAGCTGGTGTGGGTCCCGGAAAACCTCTGTGTCCCCCTCCCGGAGGGTGTGGATTTTGAGGCCGGGGCCTTTGTGATGCTGGGGGGCATTGCGCTCCATGGCGTGCGGGAAGCGGCCCTGACCCTGGGGGAAAAGGCGGTGGTGCTGGGATTAGGGCTGTTGGGCCTGCTCAGCGTGCAATTTTTAAAGGCCCAAGGCTGCCGGGTGGTCGGCATCGATCTGGACCGCCAAAAATGCACCCTGGCCCAGGAACTGGGAGCCGACCTGACGCTGGTCCCCGGCCAGGACGACGTCGAAGAAGCCGTGGCGAATTTTACCCGGGGCGTGGGAGCCGATGCGGTGATCATCACCGCGGCCAGCAAAGACAATCAGCCCATTCTCCTGGCCGAAGCCATGGCCCGGGAACGGGCCCGGCTGGTGATGGTGGGGGTGGCGGAACTGAGCTTAACCCGCAAAGCCTTCTGGACCAAGGAGTTGCAATTTTCGGTGTCCAAGGCCTCGGGGCCGGGCAGCATCGCACCGCTCTACGAGGCCAAGGGGTTCGACTACCCCCTGGCCTATGTGCGGTGGACTGAGGGCCGCAATTTAGAGGCCTTTATCGATTTAATCGCCCAGGGCCGGGTGCGGGTGGACCGGCTCATCACCCACCGCTTCCCCATTCAGGACGGGCTCAAGGCCTATGATCTGATCCTGGAAAACCGGGAACCTTATATCGGCGTCGTCCTCACGTATCCCCAGGAGGCGGCGGCCGAGGGGCGCACCATCCGGTTAGAACCGCGCCCGGCCCCCACCCAGGCCGCGGCGCCTCTGGTCGCCGGCCTCATCGGCGGGGGCAAGTTCACCAAGAACATCCTGATGCCGGCCTTGAAAAAAGTCAGCGGGGTGCAACTGCGAGGCGCGGCCACCACCACCGGGGTGACCGCCCAGCATATGGCCCAAAAATTCGGGTTTACCTATGCCACCACGGACTACCAGGAAATTTTGGCTGATGGCGACATCGGCAGCGTGCTGATCACCACCCGCCATAACCTCCACGGCAAAATGGTCCTGGAGGCCCTGCAGGCGGGCAAGCACGTGTTCGTGGAGAAACCTTTATGCCTCACCGCGGCAGAGCTGGAAAATCTCACGGCCGCCTATGACGGATCGCGCCTGGTGATGGTGGGCTTCAATCGCCGGTTTGCCCCCCTGACCCAAGAGGTCAAAACTTTTCTATCCGGCCGGACGACGCCGCTGGTCATGCTCTACCGGGTCAATGCCGGGTATATTCCCGACGACAGCTGGGTCCATGACCCGGAGGTGGGGGGCGGCCGGATTCACGGCGAGGTCTGTCATTTCCTGGATTTCCTGCTGTATATGGCCGACTCCGAACCGGTGCAGGTCCACACCGCCGCCATCTCGGGGGCCACGGGAAAGTACCGCCCCGATGACAACCTGGCCATCACCCTGACCTGTAAGGACGGCTCGGTGGGCACGATTATTTACACCGCCAAGGGCTCCAAGTCCTTTTCCCGGGAGCGCTTCGAGGTTTTTTGTGAAGACTCGGTGGCGGTCATCGAGGATTTTCGGCGGGGTCAGCTCATAAGGGGCGGCCGGACCCGCCAGATCAAAAAGCTGGCCATGGATATGGGTTACCACCAGGAAATGGAGTTTTTCTTCCGGCAGGCAGCGGCTCAGGCTGACTTTTCCGAGCTATATCAAAGCGTGGCGGCGGCAACCCGGGCGACTTTGGGAGCCGTGGAGTCTTTGCGGTCCGGGAAAGCCGTGCTCCTTTAGGAGCCTTTGGCAATATTCCATGACTCTGGCCAGGAACGCCGCGCACGCGGGAGCATATTTCGACTGAGAAGGATTTCAGGATTAACCATGTCCGAGCTGAGCGCTGAAATAAAAAATCATACGTTTTTGGTGACCGGCAGCGCCGGGTTCATCGGGTTTCATGTGGCCCGGCACTTGCTGGAGCACGGGGCCCGGGTAGTAGGGCTGGACAATTTCAATGATTACTACTCTGTCGCCCTGAAGCAGGACCGGGATCGGCAACTGCGCCAGCATCCCCATTTCGTCTCCATGGCAGCCGACCTGACTGACCTGCCGGCCCTGGAGGGCCTCTTTCAGGCCCACCAGCCCCAAAAAATTTGCCATCTGGCGGCCCAGGCCGGGGTGCGGTATTCTTTGGTCAACCCCTTTGCCTATCAGAAGTCAAATCTGGAAGGGTTTCTCAATCTCCTGGAACTGGCCAAACGGTTTCCGGTGGAGCGGCTGGTTTATGCCTCCAGTTCCAGTGTGTATGGGGGGTTGACGGAACTACCGTTTGCCGAGAGCCAGCGGGTGGATACCCCCATCAGTCTCTATGCGGCCACCAAGAAGGCCAACGAGCTGATGGCCCATGCGTACTCTCACCTTTTCGGCATCCGCAGCGTGGGGTTGAGGTTCTTTACGGTGTACGGTCCCTGGGGCCGGCCGGATATGGCCATGTGGCTCTTCACCGAAGCCATGTTACAGGGGAAGCCCATCAAGGTCTTTAATTACGGCAAGATGCAGCGGGATTTTACCTACATTGACGACATTGTCCAGGGAGTGGTGGCGTCGTTGATGGTCCCCGGCCTGGACCGTTATGAGATCATTAACCTGGGGAACCACCGCGCCGAAGAACTACAACGGGTGATCAGCCTCCTGGAGCAAGAATTAAACCTCAAGGCAGAGCAGCAGCTCCTGCCCATTCAGCCCGGAGATGTCCCTGCCACCTATGCCGATATCGCCCAGGCCCAGGCCAAGTTGAATTTTCAGCCGACGACCCCGATTGATGTGGGGATCCCCCGCTTTGTCCAATGGTATTTTGATTACCATCGCCTCTCCCGCAGATAAAGGAGAGCACCGATACCCACGGGAGAATGGATCAGGTTATGGATTTGTTAGGAAAAATCAAGGCTAAACAGGCATTGGTAGGCATTATCGGGTTGGGCTACGTGGGGCTTCCCCTGGTCTTGCGCTTCTGTGAGGTGGGATTTCGGGTGCTGGGCTTTGATACGGATGCCAACAAAGTGGATCTCCTGAACCGGGGAGAATCCTATATCAAGCACATTCCGGCTTCTCGGCTGGCAGAATTGCTGAAGCCTCGAGAGGGCCAGGGGCAGTTTGCCGCCACCCACGACATGGGTCGTTTAGGTGAACCGGATGTGCTGCTGATCTGTGTGCCCACGCCTCTGACCTCGAAGCGGGAGCCGGACCTGCGCTATGTGGAGAACACTGCCCGCCAGATTGCCGCCAGCCTGCGCCCCGGTCAGCTGGTCTCCCTGGAATCCACCACCTACCCCGGGACCACGGCGGAATTGCTTTTACCCATTTTGAACCTGAACCACCAGGTGGGAGAAGATTATTATCTGGTCTTTTCGCCCGAACGGGAAGACCCGGGCAACCCCCTGTTTCAGGTGCAAACCATCCCCAAGGTGGTGGGCGGGATGACCGCCCGGTGTTTAGAGCATGGGGTGGCGCTCTATGCCCAGGTGATTGAGCGCGTCATTCCCGTGTCCTCCACCCAGGCGGCGGAAATGAGCAAGCTCTTGGAGAACACGTATCGGGCGGTAAATATTGCCCTGGTCAATGAACTCAAGATGCTCTGTCTGAGGATGGGCATCGATATCTTCGAGGTCATCGAGGCCTCCAAGACCAAGCCCTTCGGATTTCAGGCCTTTTACCCGGGTCCGGGCCTGGGGGGACATTGCATCCCCATCGATCCCTTTTACCTGACCTGGAAGGCCCGGGAATATGATTTTTCCACCCGCTTCATCGAACTGGCGGGCGAAATCAACACTTCGATGCCTTATTTTGTGGTGCAACGGGTGACCAGGACCCTCAGTGACCATAACAAAGCGCTGAAGGGCGCCAAGATCCTGGTATTGGGGATCGCTTACAAGAGGGATGTGGATGACCTCCGGGAATCTCCGGCTCTCAAGATTATGGACCTGCTCAAGCAGGAGGGTGCCGAGGTCAGCTATAACGACCCGTATCTCCCCCGATGTTCGGGGATGCGCCATTATCCCCATTTTGACATGGAATCAACGCCCCTGACCGAACAGACTTTACAAGAGGCTGACCTGGCATTACTGGTGACGGACCACGTGGTTTATGATTATGCCTGGCTGGCGTCCCAGGCCCGCCTGATTGTCGATACCCGCAATGCTTTCCGAAATCACCCGGGGAAGCACATCTACCCGGCCTGATGACTGGTTTGGTGGCTCCAGAGAGACGGGCATCCCCGCCCCGCTCCTGCTTTTGCCGAGCTGGGCCTTACGGCTGTCGGACCGGGCTCTCCTTCCCCATCGCTTTAGCCAGTTTTATGGCGGAATAATGGAGCATTCCCTGACCCGGACACCGTGGTGAAGATCGCCTTGTGCTCTAAGACTAACAGCATATCGCCTGGCCGTCACTGGACAAGGTGGAAGAACCTGAGAATAAAGAAAGGCAGGAACATAAATTGCATAATATATTTTAAATATCATTAAAAATGAATTCTAAAAATTTTGGCGGCCTCGACTTTTATTCGATGGGGTTGAGAGAGGGAGTTAAAACACCGGCAGTGCCGAAAAATTTTTTCCGCCTAGGAGGCCGATTCTGCCTCTTCTCAGCTCCCCGATAATAACTCAGGATGATGATGGATCGTGCCCGTACCCCCATGGCGAAGAGGAGATGGGTGCACATAGCCAGCCACTCCGCCTCAGGGTCTGGAGCGCGGGCAACGTGGTCTCGGCCAGATAGAACGGTTATTGAAACAATGTGTTTCGAATCAGGAACATTTTTCATGGGCTCAAGGACCGGAGCAGGCCATGACGTTAGGCTGCTGCACCCCACGCCGGCTCTCCCGGTTTTGACCGCCTGGGTGAGTTCATGCTGAGATTATGGCCCCTCCTCCTGTTGGCAGGCGATCTGGTCATATTCGTCCTGTCGGTGCCCCTCGGGTGTGCCCTGGGCCCCGAGCAAATTTCCTGGTTTTTTTTAGACCAGTTCAAATCACCTCTGTCCTTGATGGCATTGACGTACGTCGTCGTCTTTTACGTGGCCAACCTGTATGACCATTACCAGGATTTTCGGCGGCGGGAAAATGTCAGCCTGATCATTCTCTCGTCTCTCATCGGCACGTTGATGGTGATGATTTTCTTTACCTTGCCGGGACGCCAATTCATTGCCCGCGGGTTTGTCGAATGGCAGGGGGTGGCTTTTGTGTGGCTCCTGGTGCTGTGGCGCTACGCCTTTTCGGCCATAGCCCTGCCGATCCGCCTGCAAAGGAAGGTCTTGATTATCGGCGCCGGTCGGGCCGGGCGAGAAATCCTGAAGGTCATCAACCGGCGCCAGAATAGCGGGTTAGCAGTGGCCGGCTTCCTGGACGACAGCCCGCACAAATTGGGAATGGCGATTGACGGCGTACCCATCTTGGGTAACAGCGGCCAGATAGATGAGGTGATCGCCCAGTTTAAGATTGGCATGGTGGTGGTGGCCATCACCCATGAAAAATCTTCCGCCTTATTAAGTAGCCTGGTGCGGCTCTCCCTGATGGGCGTCGAGTTGATTGACATGCCCAATCTCTATGAGTTTTTGGCCGGAAAAATTCCCACTGATCACATCTCCGATGCCTGGCTCATGATCCACAGCCTGAATGCCAGCAAGATGTATTATCGCCATTTCAAGCGGATCACGGACGTGGTCTTGGCCGCCTTGGGGCTGGCGCTGACCTGGCCCCTGGTCCTCCTCATTGCCGCGGCCGTCAAACTGGATTCCCCCGGGCCGGTTTTTTTCCGCCAGGAACGCCTGGGAAAAGATTGCCGACCGTTTCACATCATCAAATTCCGGACCATGATCCAGGACGCCGAGAAAGCCGGGCCCCAGTTCGCCTCCCGGCAGGACCCGCGGATTACCCGGATGGGCCGCGTGTTGCGCAAGACCCGGGTGGATGAAATTCCGCAACTGTATAACATCCTGAAGGGGGAGATGAGTTTTATCGGGCCCCGGCCCGAACGCGCCGTGTTTATCCGAGAGTTCCAGGAAATGGTCCCGGATTGGCGCGAGGGACGCCGCGGCACCGATACTCACAGCCATCAGGTGGCCTGCGGGCACCGAGAGCGCATCCCTTACTACAGCTATCGGCTCCTGATCAAGCCGGGCATAACCGGTTGGGCCCAGGTTATGCACCCGTATGCCGCCAACCTGAAAGAAACGAAAGAAAAGCTCCAATATGATCTTTACTATATCAAGAATATGAGTTTATTCTTGGACCTGGCAATTCTGTTAAAAACCATCCGTATCGTCCTCTTCGGATGGGGCAGGTGATTGTCCGGGATTAACCATAACCGATGGAAGAGGTAATGATGATGGATTATCAAGAAGCTTATCGCGGCAAGACCATTCTGGTGACCGGCGGGGCCGGGGCCATCGGCAGCAATCTGACCCGGGCGCTGGGCGAGCTGGGCGCCAGGCTGGTCCTGGTGCTGGATGACCTGTCCTCCGCGTCCCGGTGGAACGTGCCGGCCCTGGCCAACGTCATGTTCGTGGAAGGCAGCATCATGGATGAAGTGGAGCTGAAAAGGGTTTTCTTTGAAAGACCCGATCTGGTCTTTCATTTGGCGGCCCTGTTCGCCAACCAGAATTCCATCGATCATCCCGAAACGGACCTGATGGTCAACGGCCTGGGCACCTTGAGACTTCTGCAATACTCCCAGTTGGCCGGAGTCAAGCGCTTCGTGTATGCCTCCTCCGGTTGTTCGATTTATGGCAGCAGCGCGCCCTTGCCCCTTACCGAAGAGTTCATGTCGTTGCACCTGTCTTCCCCCTATCAGATTACCAAGATGGTGGGAGAACTCTATTGCAACTTCTTCCAGCACCACTACGATCTGGGGGTGGTCAAGGCCCGGTTCTTTAATTCGTATGGCCCGGGGGAGGTTCCCGGGCAGTATCGCAACGTGATCCCCAACTTCATTTATTGGGCCATGCAAGGCCAACCCCTGCCCATCACCGGCACCGGGGAAGAGACCCGGGATTTCACCTACGTGGGCGATATCGTCGACGGGCTCCTGCGGGCCGGCTATTTTGAGGCCGCGGTGGGCCAGGAGTTCAACCTGGCTTCGGGCAAAGAGACCCGCATTGTTGACCTGGCCAAGATGATCAACGCCCAGGTCGGGAATAAAGCCGGCATCACCTTTACGGAGCGGCGCAAATGGGATACCAAGTCGCGCCTCCTGGCCTCGGTGGACCGTGCCCACAAACTCATTGGCTATCAACCCCATACCCCCTTTGAGGAGGGGCTCAAGAACGCCATCGCCTGGTTTAAGACGAACTGGGACCTGATTGCGCCGGCGGCCCGATTCGGTCCCGGCATGTCCTCAGCGGTGCGCCAACTCGGGTGTCGGGGTCAGAGTTAATTACCTAACCCTTTACGGTCAGCTGCATAATTGTGAAAAAAATTCTGGTCATTTTCGGCACCCGGCCGGAGGCCATCAAGATGGCGCCGGTGGTCTTGCGGCTGCAAGAGGCTGCGGCCCTGCGGGTCAAAGTGGCGGTGACGGCCCAGCATCGGCAGATGCTGGACCAGGTGCTGGATATTTTTGCCATCCGGCCGGACTTTGATCTGGACATCATGTCCCCCGACCAGGACCTGTTCGACATCACCAGCCGGGCGCTTCTCGGCTTGAAAGAGGTGCTGCGGCAGGAGCAGCCGGACCTGGTGCTGGTGCACGGCGACACCACCACCACCTTCGTGGCGGCCCTGGCGGCCTTCTACCTGAAAATTCCCGTGGGCCATGTGGAAGCCGGTTTGCGCACCCGGGATAAACACCGGCCGTTCCCGGAGGAAATCAACCGCCACCTGGCCGGGGTCTTGACCGATTATCACTTCGCCCCGACTCCCTGGGCCCGGGACAACCTGATAGCCGAAGGGGTGGCCCCGGATCGCATCTGGGTCACCGGCAATACCGTGATTGATGCCCTGCAGATTATTGCGGCCCGGGTCGGGCAAGAAGGGGATCTCTGGGAAGACTATTTCGCCCGGGAGCACGGGTTGTCATTGGCCGGCAAACGTCTGATTCTGGTCACCGGCCACCGCCGGGAAAATTTCGGCTCCGGCTTTCACAGCATTTGCTGGGCCTTGCGGGATGTGGCGGAATCCTTTGCGGACGTCCTGGTGGTCTATCCGGTCCACCTCAATCCCAATGTGCAACGGCCGGTCAAGGAGATCCTGGGCCCCGTCGGTAACGCCGGGGCGGGAGGCCGCCTGGCCCTGTTGCCGCCGCTGGAGTACGCGCCCTTCGTGTATCTGTTGAGTCAGAGCTATCTGGTCTTGACCGATTCCGGCGGGATTCAGGAAGAGGCTCCCGCCTTGGGCAAGCCGGTGCTGGTCATGCGGGAGGTGACGGAGCGTCCGGAAGGCGTCTGGGCCAAGACCGTGAAACTGGTGGGCACGGATCGGCACAAGATCTTTCAGGAGATTAAAGAACTGCTGGAAAACCGGGACAGCTACCAAACCATGGCCCAGGCCCGCAACCCTTATGGCGACGGCCAGGCGGCGGCCCGGATTGTGCAGGCGATCGAGCAGATTTTCGCCTAGAACCTATTTCAAAACCCGTCTCAAGGCTATAGAAACTTTCTCAACCAGGACAAGATTGAGAGTGAAGGGTTTAAGTCCCCCTTTGAAAAAGGGGGATTTAGGGGGATTTCAAGACCTTATATAAATCCCCCCTGCCCCCCTTTTTCAAAGGGGGGGATTATTCCCCATCTCAAGTCTTTCGGTTAGTTTAATATGAAGTGGAGTTCGGTTTTGAAATGGCTTGTAGGCGCCGCGCCTGCCCCGCGCCGGCGGCGGTTCAGGCTTCCCCGGCCCAGGGGCTGCGGCAAAACCACTCGTAGGTCTGTTTCAGGCCTTCTGACAGGGGCGTCCGGGCCTGCCACCCCAGGGCGGCGAGTTTGCTGACGTCTAGCAGCTTCCGGGGCGTGCCGTCGGGATAGCTAAGGTCCTGCACAATCTGCCCTTGAAAGCCCGTGACGCCGGCCATGAGGCGGGCCAACTCCCGGATCTGCAAGTCCTGGCCCACTCCTATGTTGATGATCTCCCCCTCCTGGTAGCGTTCCATCAAGAAGAGGCAGGCGTCGGCCAGGTCATCCACGTAGAGAAACTCCCGTCGGGCGGTGCCGGTACCCCACACGGGCACCTCCGGGGCGCCCGCCACTTTGGCCTGGTGGAACTTCCGCATCAGGGCGGGGATGACGTGGGAGTCCAGCAGGTCAAAGTTGTCTCCCGGCCCGTAGAGGTTGGTGGGCATCACCGAGATGAAACAGGTGCCGAACTGGCGGTTATAGGACCGGCACATGGTGATGCCGGCGATTTTGGCCACCGCGTACGGCTCATTCGTGGGTTCCAGCTTGCCGTCGAGAAGATAGTCTTCCTTCATGGGCTGGGGACAGAACTTGGGGTAAATGCAGGAACTCCCCAGAAACAAGAGCTTTTTGACCTTATAGCGGTAGGCCTGATGAATAATGTTGGCCTCAATCATGAGGTTATCGTAGATAAACTCCGCCGGGAACGTGGCGTTGGCCCTGATCCCTCCAACTTTGGCGGCCGCCAGGAAGACGTAATCCGGGCGTTCCCGGTCAAAAAAGGCCGCCACGGCCGCCTGATCCCGCAGGTCTAATTCCTGAAAGGTCCGGCACCGCAGGTTGCCAAACCCGGCGGCTTGCAGACGCCGCAGGATGGCGCCGCCCACCAGGCCCTGATGCCCGGCCACATAGATTTTCGCATCGGGTTCCATCATGCCGGCGATCCCTGCCCGCTGAGGGCGGCGGTTGCTTGGTCCCCCATCCGGCTAGCGCGGCGCGGTGGTGTCGCCCGGCGAGCCGAGGTGGTTTTCCTGCCGCAGGCGCTGCATCACATCCTGGCACTGGCGCAGCTCCACCAGGGCCTGGAGATCGGCGTCCACCATGATACGCACCAACTCCCGGAAGCTGACCCGCGGCTGCCAGCCCAGGAGACGGCGGGCCTTGTCGGCATCTCCCAGCAGGAAGTCCACTTCCGTGGGGCGAAAGTATTTCGGGTCAATTTCCACATAATCCCGCCAGTCCAGATCGACATAGGCAAAGGCTTCTTCCAGGAATTCCCGGACCGAATGGGCCTCGCCGGTGGCGATGACAAAGTCTTCCGGGGTGTCATGCTGCAACATGAGCCACATGGCTTCCACGAAGTCCGGGGCATAGCCCCAATCCCGCCGGGCCTCCAGGTTGCCCAGGTAGATTTTATCTTGCAGGCCGAATTTGATCCGGGCCAACGCCCGGGTAATCTTCCGGGTCACGAAGGTCTCGCCCCGGCGGGGCGATTCATGGTTGAAGAGGATGCCGTTGGTGGCGAAGAGGCCGTAACCTTCCCGGTAGTTGCGCACCATCCAGTACCCGTAGAGCTTGGCCGCGGCATAGGGGCTCCGGGGGCACAGGGGCGTGTCCTCATTCTGGGGGGGCGGGGAGTCCCCGAACAGTTCACTGGAAGAGGCCTGGTAAAACCGGGTCTTGATGCCGCTGCGGCGAACGGCCTCCAGGAGGCGGGTTACCCCCAGGCCGGTGACATCCCCGGTAAATTCGGGCATGTCGAAGCTGACCCGCACATGACTCTGAGCCGCCAGGTGGTAGATTTCGTCCGGCTGCAGATTATAGACCAGATGACTGAGCTGCCCGGAGTCGCTGAGATCCCCGTAGTGGAGAAAAAACCGGGCACCCGTCTCATGGGGGTCCACGTAAAGATGATCAATGCGCCGGGTATTGAAAGTGCTGGACCGCCGCACCAGGCCGTGGACTTCATAACCTTTGGCCAGGAGGAATTCGGCGAGATAGCTGCCGTCCTGTCCGGTAATCCCCGTCACCAGGGCTTTTTTCCCCTGTCCCATCATGCAATTCCTTTCATGCCTTCAGAGTGAATTTTTTGCCGCCATGGCCATTCCTGGGCAAACCTTTCCTCGCATAGGTCACGGCCAGGCTTGGCTTTAGACTTGGTCCGGTTTCCAGTAATCATCCTCCAGGCGCATGATGTCGTCTTCCTCCAGGTAGCCCCCCGTCTGGACCTCAATGATCTTCAAGGGCTCCACGGTGGGGTTTTCCAGACGGTGCGGAGTTTTCGGAGGAATGTACACGCTCTGGTTGTCGGCCACCAGGCTGACGTTCTGGCCGAGGGTGACCCGGGCCGTGCCGGAGACCACTACCCAGTGTTCCGCCCGGTGCTGGTGCATTTGGAGACTGAGCTTCTTGCCGGGGTCCACCTCGATGCGTTTGACTTTAAAACCCGGCCCCTCGTCCATGACCGTATAGTGGCCCCAGGGACGCTCCACCGTGGTGTGGTGGACCGATTCCACCAGGTTTTGCCGGTGCAGCTCCGAGACCAGGTCTTTGACTTCCTGGGCCCGATCCCGATGGCAAACCAGGGTGGCATCCGGGGTATCCACCACGATGGTTTTTTCCAACCCGATGGTGGCCACCAGACGGTTTTGCGCAAAAAACACGCACTCCCGGCTGCCCTGGTCTATTACCCGGCCCAGGACCACGTTATCCCGGTCATCCCGCGGGAAGAGCTCATGCAGGGCTTCCCAGGTGCCCACATCATTCCAGCCCATCTCCACCGGCACCACCGCCACATTCTCGGCCTTTTCCAGGATGCCGTGATCCAGGGAGATGCTGGTCAGGTGTTGATAGACCTCCTCCAGGGGCGGGGAGTTGTCTTTCGCCAGCCGGGTCAGCTCCCCATACATGTCCGGCAAATAGCGGGAGAAGGCCTCCAGCAGGATATCCCGGCGAAACAGGAAGATGCCGCTATTCCAAGAGTAGCCCCCCTCGCGCAGGAATTCCCGCGCCCGGGCCAGCGGGGGCTTCTCAATGAAGCGCCCGACCCGATATGCGCCTCCCTGTCCATCCAGGGGAGAGCCCTGCTTGATGTAGCCGTAGCCCGTCTCCGGGCGAGTCGGCGGAATGCCGAAGGTCACCAGGTAGCCGGCCTGGGCCCAGGCGGCGCCCAAGTCCAGGGCCTGGAGCAGACGGGCCCGGTCCCGGATGAAATGATCGGCCGGGAATACCGCCATGACGGCATCCGCGGCCGCCTCCCCCAGGAAAACCGCCGCCAGTCCCACCGCGGCGGCGGTATTGCGGCCCTGGGGTTCAACCCAGATATGGACCTCATCCCAGCCCTTCTTCTGCAGTTCCTGGTGGATCAGCCCGGCCTGAGAGGCATTGGTCACCACCGCCAGACGCTCCGGAGGAATCCGGGGCAGCAGGCGTTCGACGGTGGACTGAAGCATAGATTCGGAGCCCAGCAGGCGCAGGACCTGCTTGGGATACTCGTAACGGCTCAGGGGCCAAAACCGGGTTCCCCACCCCCCGGCCAGGATGACGCCGTAGATGGGAATGGTTGAGGCATCCATGGTCTCTCCTTCACAATAAGCCCGCCGGCTGCCGTTCAGCCCCCGTCCAGCCGGTATCCACCAGCCTCGGGGGCAACGGCAGGTCCAGGGCAAAAAGGCCTTGGGGTTATTTCTTCGGCGCGGGGAGACTATCCAGCAGCTTTTGGGCCTCGCCCCGTTCCCCAAAGCCACTCTTGCTCTCCAGTGCCTTTTCCAGGGCTTGCCGGGCGGCGGCCGTGTCTCCCAGTTTGGCTTCACACCAGCCTAAATGATACAGCATGGCAGATTGCTTGGGGGCATGTTCCAAGGCCTTTTCCAGGTATTCCTTGGCCTGCACATAATTTCCCTGTTTGCACAGGACCCAGCCCATGGTGTCCAGGAAACTGGGCTCTTCGGGATTATCCGCCAGGCTTTCAGACGCCAACTTTTGGGCTCGATTAAGGTTTTCCGGCGTCGGCTGGTGATCCGCCATCAAGTAAGCCAGGTTGTTGCGGGCCAGGGAGGGAAACAGGTTGTGGGCCAAAAGGCGGTTATACAGGCCGATGGCCTTGTCATAGTTTTGCTGCTTTTCATAGACCGTGGCCAATACCAAAGAGAGGATCGGGTTAGACTTAGGGTTAGCCACCTTCGCTTCCAGCTGCTGCAAGGCTTTAGCTGAGTCCGGCATCTGGAGGTAGGCCACGGCCAACAGTCGCAGGGCCCCCACTTGCCGGGGATTAAGGCGCAAAGCTTCTTCCAGCGGGACGATGGCGGCCTCGGGCTGCTTCAGGAGCAACAGCATTTCACCCAGCATCTGCTGCAATTGTGGATTTTGGGGATTGCGCGCCAGATCCTGGCGCACTGCCGCCAGGGCTTTATCAGGTTGTTTTTGATCATGATAAATGCCCACTACGAGTTGTAATGCGGGGATGAAATCGGGGTTAACCTGCAGGGCTTGACCGGCGTACTTGAGGGCGTCCTCCGGGTTCTTGGTCTTTAATCCCAGCAGGGCCATTTGATAATAGCCTCGGGAGTCCTTGGGGGCTAGATCAATGATTTTCTGAAAGGTGGCTTGAGCCTGGGCGTTATCACCTTTGATGATATAGACCTCCCCCAGACTTATCAGATTAAAAATGTCTTTGTCATTGAAATTCAGGTACCCCTGGATCAGATTGATGAGGCCGTCATAATCCTTGTTATCGAGATACATGCCATACAGGAATCTCCTGGCGTCCAGAAAATCCGGTTTGATCTCCACGGCCTTCTTGGCGCTTTCCTTGGCCTGTTCCGGTTCTTTATTCAGCAGGTAGGCCCTGGCCAGGAGGAGCCTGGCCTGAGGATTTTTGGGTTGATCCTGGGTAATGAGCCGGAAACAATTCACCGCGGTCAGGCCGTCTTTTTTGTTCAGGGCGATAATTCCCCGGGTTTCATTGGCAAGCAGGTCTTTGGGATGGTCTTTCAGGATGGCGCTGACCAGCTTTTCCGCCTCATCCATTTTTCCCTGGGTCAGCATTAAGCGCGCCAGCTCGTTTTGGGCTCGTATCCCTTGCGGGCCTTCGGGGTCCAGTTGGATGATGTCTTTCAGCGCCTTCTCGGCCTCGTCTGGCCGCCGTTGGCTCACATAAAATGCGGCCAGGCCAAAGCGAGCCGAATAGTTTTTCGGGTGGGCCTTAATAAAATCATTGAGCGTTTTCTCCGCTTCCTGGCGTCGCCCTTGACCGGCCAAGAACCGGGCCAACATGATGGCCGGTTTCTCGCTGTCAGGTTCTAAGCTGGCGTATTTGCGGATAGACTGCTCGGCTTTACCCCATTGCTTGGCCAAACCGTAATGGCGCACCATTTCACCCTGCAGTTTGATGTTTTTGGGTTCCAGAGCGAGGGCCTTGAGCAGAAAGGACTCGCCGATATCAAACTGCTCTTGCTGGTCCGCCAGATGGGCCCTGGTCACATAAAGACTAAGGTCTTTGGGGGCAGCCTTAATGCCTGCTTCCAAGCGGGCCGCGGCTTCATTCGGTTTCTTCTCCGATGCCAGGATGAGGGACTCCATTAAATAGGAGGTGGCCTTGGCAGGATCCGTTTGTTGAACCTTGGCCAACCACTCCAGGGCTTTTTGGGGTTGCTTCCGGGCCAAGGCTAAGGAGGCGGCCAGCATCATGGCGTCGGAGTTTTTCGGCTCCTGCTTCAAGGCGATCTCCGCCTTTTCCTGGGCCTTGTCCAGTTGCCGGGCCACCAAGAGGATATCTCCCAGAAGGATTTGCGCTTCGGTGAGATTAGGATTAAGTTCCACCGCCTTACTAAAACTCCCGTAGGCGCCCCGGGGATTGCGCAACTTGAGTTCCGTTTTGCCTAGCCACAGGTAGGCCTCGGCGAATTTAGGGTCGATTTGCAGGGCATTCTGAAACTGCAGGCGTGCCCGGACATAGTCTTGCTTTTGGAAAAACTCTTTTCCGGAAGCTTGGAACTTGTCCCGTTTTTCCTCCATGCTGCTGCAGGCGCACAGAGAGACCGCCACCAACAGCACCATCGCCCACATCGCTATATTCCGCAGGGAAAAATCCATTTTCTTCATATAGGTTACCAAACCCCTAATGAAAATTTTTATCTGTCATAGCACATTTAGCCAAAAAATTATAGGGTCCAGCGGGGACAGTAGCCGGCCGTACCTCCGAACGAGAGGAAGTCAGATAAGGCTCAGAACGGGCGCAAGGCCACTTTCCAGTGAGGCCCCTCCAGCTTGCACTTCGGCGCCTCAATTCTCCAGGTTGGCAGGGGAATATTCCATGGCAACCCTTGCGGTAGGGCGGTATCGGGAAGGTCTTCGGCCGTCACCGAACTCCAGTCGATAAGTTTCAAGTCGGCTCGAATCGATTCACCCGCATAGGCTTGCAGAATGCTGGCCACATATTGACGGGTCTCTTGAAACGGCGGGCACCCCTGGTATTTTACCACATTATCGGGCCCGGCGTTGTAAGCGGCGAGAGCCAGGCCGATATTCTGGTTAAAGCGGTTGAGGCAGTGATCCAAATACTTAATGCCTCCCGCAATGTTTTGCTCCGCATCGAAGGGATCGGCAACCCCCATTTGGGCCGCGGTCCCCGGCATCAACTGCATCAAACCCATAGCCCCCTTGGGGGACACGGCATGCGGATTAAAGCCGGACTCCTGCCGAATGACGGCCCACACCAAGTCTTCATCCACGCCATAGCGGCGGGCGTATTTCTTGACCACCATCTCCAGGCGTTTGAGTTTGATGAGGTTGACAACCCGGGAGGGTACCCGGCGAGAAAACCGGTCGACGTCGCTGACCGAGGCAGACGAGCCCTGACCGGGATTTTCCGACAGGCTCGCAGGGGGTAATTGACCGGCGAAACCACCGCCGGTCGCCACCGGCCCGGGGCAGGCGCCATGGCCCGGCACACCCGGACGGCGCTCTTCGAGACTGCCGGAAATCAGCAGCACCATGAATACGGCTACCGCAAGCCCCACAACCATCCGTATGCGTCGCATCTTCACCAATCCTTATGGAGAAGGAATATGCAATTATAATACCATTTCAACCTTAAGTCCATCGATCGGCCAGCAGGTCCCGGGAAACTGGCCGCCGTCCCGTGTCGCGGTGGGCAGTAAAGATGCTTGATTGTCTGTAGGAGAACAAGATCAATGCGCAGGAGCCTTGATTCTGCCGGTTCCCCCGCAGACCCCACTGGTTTGCTTGGTGTAAATAACCGGCACGTCATTCATGATGAGGCCAGGACGCTCTACCTGCTCAGCACCACCACAAGCGGGACAGATCATGGTCTGTTCAGTTTGCCTCACCTGGTGATAGGGCACCGAAGACCTGGAGACGGAAAGCGCAACGATTCCTAACAGTAGGCAACCATGACTATCAACACGGGCACTGGCGTTCTGGACAGCGTTTCTTTAAGAGCTTGGATTGAACTCTTCATGGCAGGATTATTGAACATTGAACCACGAAATTACATCAGGAATTCCCTGATAGTTCTATAGGAATTTACTGATTTAATAATTGGTTAGTGGGTCAGACAAGCACGCCCGGGCCTCCCCAAACGGGGCCTGTGGGTCTCAGCCTTTGGCCGGCCAACCTTAAGTAACCTGCTGCGTTACAGGAGGCGGAGGCTCGTTTTTGATAATAACTGAATTATAACCGAATAAAAACGTTGGCGCAATTACCTGGTAAATTTTTTTTCTAAACTCTATCAATTTTTTATAATTTAGAGTTTTTTTGTAACATCTCCTGATCGACATGCTCTCCTTAAGTTTCCCCAGCGATGCGTGGATTCGGATTGCGCCTCTACAACGAAGACCCTGCTGTCATCACCTGGCGCCGAAATCCCCCAAGGCGGATTATTTACCATGCGGCGCCGCAACAACAACCAGAGAAAATTCTCGGCAATTCTAATGAAATTTAGAAAAATATTAGTCTATTATTGATTTTATTATCTGATTATCTATAAAAACAGTTGACAAAAATAATGCAAATACTATGGTAGCAATCATATCGTAGTGTTTTTTGGCTTCATGGGACCCTAAATAATTTTACAGGCCATCATGCCAAAAAGGGGGGAGACATTGAAAAGGCCAGCCCGAAGATTGAGTTGGCTTTGGTGGACGATAATCCTGGTTTTCCTGGGAGCGGTGCCCGCCCCGGCGGCGACCCTGCTGGATCGGGTAAAGGACCAGGAGATCGCCCAGGTCGTGCGTCTGCGGGTGGGACATTCCAAGGTGTTGCGCACCCCCTTTGCGCTCACCCGCATCTCCGTGGCG
>JBAVUP010000175.1:0-5316 GCA_049696835.1 Desulfobaccales bacterium | reverse complement strand
GCCCTGAGCCCGGGCTGGAGGACCTGGACGCCCTCCGCCGGGCCTTGGGCGCGGCGGCGGCCGCCCGGCAACAGCAGCGGGAATTGACCGGCAAACTGGAAGATGCCGCCCGGGGTCTGGCGGCGCTGCAGAACCGGCAGGAGGAACACGAAGAGGCGCGGCAGGCCCTGCTCCGCCTGGCCGGGGCCGCCGACGACGAGGACTTCCGGCGCCGGGGGGCGGCGCATCACCAATGGCGGGACCTCATCCAGCAGGCGGAATATGAGGAGACCGCCCTGCGCCGCATGGCCGGCACCCGGGAGGCCCAGGCGGCCCTGGAAGAGGAACTCGGCCGCACCGATCCCCTGGAACTGCAAGGGGAAAAAGCGCGGCTGGCGGTGCGCCTGGATGAGCTTGACCAGGCGATTTCGCAGGATGATCAGGAAATCGGCGACCTGAAGGGTAAGCTGAAATTGCTGGAGCAGGACGAACAGTTGGGGGCTCTGCTCTTCCAGCAGCGCACCCTGCAAGAGCAGTTGGCCGACGCCGTCCGCCGCTGGGCCACCCTGGCGGTCTGCCGCCATCTCCTGGAGGAGGCCCGGGGGGTGTATGAACGGGAACGGCAGCCCCAGGTGATTCGGGAAGCCGGCGCCTTCCTCCACACCATGGCCCATGGCCGCTACCGCCTGGTGGCGGCGGTGGGAGAGGAGGGGGTCCGCCTCGAGGACTCGTCCCTGGCCCGCAAAGACGAAGTTGCCTGGAGCGCCGGGTTGGCGGACCAGGTCTATCTGGCCATCCGTCTGGGGCTGGCCCGGGAGTTCGGCCGCCACGCCGAACCGCTGCCCGTTATCCTGGATGACGTGCTGGTGAAATTCGATCCCAGCCGCCGGGCGAACGCCGTGCGGGTCATCCTGGATTTCGCCCGGGAGCAGCAGGTGCTCCTCTTTTCCTGCCACCCGGAATTCCTGGACCTCATTGCCGCGGTCCGCCGGGATCTCCGCCACCCGGAACCGGCGGTGGCCGCCTTTGGCATTACCGACGGCGTGATCACCCGGAGCACCGCCGGCCCCACCGGGGTCCAGCCCATGAAGTAGCGGGTTGACCTACAACCGAAAACGTTATAATAGACCCTGGCGCGGCCGCGCCTGAATCATTACTATTAGCACGTAATGACCTGTGGCATGGCGGAGAGGCCACTCTGCTCTTCTGAAGATTTTTTCGATACCTGGGACAGGTGGATGGGCGGGAAGGACTTAGCAGTTAAAATTGCAACTCTGGGCTGCTTATGCGGCATAACCGCCCAGTATTGGGACAACTTTGGCCGGCGGCACCGCACCTCCCAGGCCACCTACCGCGATTTACTCACCGCCATGGGAGTCCCCTGGAAGGACCCGGAGAGCCTGGACCGGGAGATCGCCCGGCGGCGGCTGGGTCCCTGGGGTTCCCTGCTGGGGCCGGTGCAGCTCATCGCCCCAGCGCCGACGGTGGCCCGGGTCACGGTGCGAGTCTGGTCCGCTACCCTGGAGCCCCCCGCCGCGGTGGACGTATCCGGGGAGCTGGTCAGCGAGAACGGCGAGCGCTACCACTGGGAGAGGCGGCTTAACCCGGCCGGGCGTCTCAAGAGTCATGCAGTCCCGGAAGGGTTCAGGGTGGCCCTGCATTTGCCCCTGCCCGCCGGCCTGGAAATGGGCTATTACGACCTAATCCTGAGCGTGCGAAGCGGCGGCCGCGAGGAAACCGGCCGGACCAGGCTGATCGCCGCGCCCCCCCAGGTATATGCCCCGTCCTGGTTGACGCCGGGCCGCCGGGCCTGGGGCTTCAACCTGCCGCTCTATGCCGTCAGGAGCCGGGCCAACTGGGGTATGGGGGATTTCGCCGACCTGATGGCGGTTATGCGCTGGGCCGGGTCCTTGGGCGCGGCGTTTGTGGGAGTCAACCCCCTCCACGCCCTGGGGGCGCGGGCCGGAGCCGACCCCAGTCCGTATTCCCCCAGCAGCCGTCTCTTTCTCAACGGTTTGTATCTGAACCCGGACCTGGTGCCGGAAATGGCGGACTGCCGGGAGGCCCGGGACCTGTTGGCCAGCCCCGAATTTCAGGCCGGCCAGGCCCGCCTCGCCGACGCCGCCCTGGTGCCTTACGGCGAAGTCCACCGCGTGAAGCGCCGGGTCCTGGAACTTCTGTACCGGACGCTTTGCGAACTCCACGGTGCCCCGGAGCATCCCCGCACGACTCGGGGTCGGGAGTTTGCTAAGTTTGTGGAGGCCAAAGGTGAATCCCTGGCCAGATTCGGCCAGTTCGGCGCCCTGGCGGAGCATTTCGAGGAAAATGACTGGCGCCGGTGGCCCGAACCCTATCAGCACCCCAAGAGCCCCGCGGTGGCCGAGTTCGCCCGGGAGCACCTGCAGGAAGTCGGGTTTTTTCAGTATGAGCAATGGCTGGCCGCGAGCCAGTTGGCCCAGGTGTGCCGGGAGGCCCGGAACCAGGGCCTGCCCTTCACCCTGTACGAGGACCTGGCCCTGGGCGCCGGCCCCGGCGGCTTCGATACCTGGGCCCACCAAGACCTCTTCGCCCGGGGCCCCGCCATCGGCGCCCCCCCCGACGCCTTTAACCCCAAGGGGCAGAACTGGGGCCTGCCGCCCCTGATCCCGGAACGCCTGCGGGCCTCGGGGTACCAGTTATTCATTGACACCCTCCGGGCCAACCTCCCGCCCGGCGGCATGCTGCGCCTGGACCACGTCATGGGCCTGTATCGCCTGCTGTGGATTCCCCAAGGCATGGACGCGGCCCGGGGGGCCTACGTCGTCTATCCGGCCCGGGAACTCCTGGCCATCCTGGCCCTCGAGAGCGTGCGCCGCCGCGTTCTGATCATCGGGGAGGACCTGGGCACCGTGCCGCCCCACATCCGGCGGGACCTGGGCAAATCCGGGGTCTTTTCCTACCGGGTCTTTTATTTTGAACGGGACGGCGACCGTCACTTCCTGCCGCCGGAGGCGTATCCCTCCAGGGCCATGGCCGCAGTGACCACCCACGACCTCCCCACTCTGACGGGATTCTGGCAGGGACACGACCTGGAGCTCAAGCAGACTTTGCACCTGTACCCCGGACCGCACCTGGCCCAAACCGACGTCGCCGACCGGGAGCAGGACCGCCGGCTCCTCCTGGAGGCCCTGCGGAACCGGGGGCTACTGCATGATGCGGCTGATCCCGGGTCGGCGGCCGGACAGGCCTGTCCCCTGGAGCTGCGGGAGGCGGTCCTGACATACCTGGCCCAGAGTGAGGCCGCGCTCCTGGAAGTCCGCCTGGAGGAAATCTTCGGGGTGGCCGAGCAGCAAAACCTCCCCGGTACCAAGACGGAGCATCCCAACTGGCGACGCAAACTGCCCCTGACCCTGGACCGGATGAAAGAGAGCCTGGAGCCCGCCCGCCTCGCGGCCCGGCTGCATGAGGCCCGGGGAAGATAGCAGCCATTAGTCAGTAATAAATACTGACAAACGATTTGCTGTATAACCCGGCGCCCTCTTAAGCTGTAGCCGCAGGCTTTACCATGAAAGTCCCGCCGTAGGGGCGAGCCGCCGGCTCGCCCCTACAAAAGATTTTCATTTTCGGAGGCGGCTGTATTACCAGTCATGCAAGTTTAGCCTGCCCCTCCGGCTCAAAATAATCAATGGCTTTCAAGAGCCAGGGGGGCGGGCACAGAGGCCCGCCCCACCAATACTCATGACCATTACTCCATGATTGATGTAAAATTAGACCGACCACTGACCACTGGCAACTGACAACTGTATTTCATTGAGGTGAGCCATGTCCGATCCAGCCTTGATCTACAATCTCTTTCCGCCTCTGGCCGGGACCATCCCCCGGTGGGAGGAGCATCTGGACCGCATTGCGGATATGGGGTTCACCTGGATCTTCCTCAACCCCATCAACACCCCCGGGCTGTCCGGCAGCCTGTACGCCATCAAAGATTACTACGGCCTCAATCCGCTATTTTATCCCGCCTCCGGCCAGGACCCGGAGGCCGCGCTGGTGCACTTCCTGAAGGAAGCCGGGCGCCGGGGCCTCAAGGTGATGCTGGATCTGGTGATCAACCACACCGCCATCGACTCGCCTTTGGTCACCGAGCATCCCGAGTGGTACGCCAAAGACGACCACGGCCGGATCAAGCACCCCGGCGCCATCGATCCCGCCGACGCCACCAAGGTGACGGTGTGGGGCGACCTGGCGGAGCTGGAGTACTGGCCGCCTCCCGACCCCGAGGGGCTGCTCCACTACTTTGACGGGGTGGTGGGTAAATACCTGCGCCTTGGCTTCCTGGGCTTCCGGGCCGACGCGGCCTACAAGATTCCCGGCGACTTCTGGGGCCGGCTCATCGGCGAGGCCAAGAATCTGGAGCCCCGGGCCCGATTCTTCGCCGAAACCCTGGGCTGCCGCCTGGAGGAGTGCGACCAACTGTCCAACTCCGGGTTCGACTTCCTCTACAACAGCTCCAAGTGGTGGGATTTCCAGGAAGACTGGTGCCTGGAGCAATATAACGACTTTCGCCGCATCGCCCCCTCCATCAGCTTCCCGGAAAGCCACGACACCGAGCGCCTGGCCGCGGTTAGCGGCGGCGCCCCGGAAGTGGCCCGGCAGCGCTACCTCTTCGCGGCCTATTTCTCCACCGGGGTGATGATCCCCATCGGCTATGAATACGGGTTCAAGAAGCGGCTCAGCGTGGTCAAGACGCGGCCCCGGAACTGGGAACCCCCCACTTACGACCTGACCGCGTTTATCAAGGGTGTGAACCGTATGAAAAAGAAATGCCCGGTGCTCCTGGAGGAAGGGCCCCAGACCCGGGTCAACCCTGTGGGGGAGCCGGTGGCGCTCCTGCTCAAGTCCCGGGAGAGCCGCAAAGGCCGGGTCCTGGCGGTCATCAACACCACCTCCGACTCCCAGGAGGTGGCCATCCCGGATCTGGCCGAGCTTCTGGGGGAACCCCGGCGGGCCTGGAAAGACCTGACCCCGGATACCGTGCCGCTAAAATTCGCGTCTCCCCTGGAGTTCACGCTGCCGCCGTCCAGGATGCGGCTCTTTTATAATCCTGACGGCGCGCCGTTGGCAGTTGAAGAGGTTAAAATTTCTGAAGGAAAGGGCTAAGGGCCGAAGTTACTTAGCCCAACCCTCTCTACCCACCCCTTATGGGGGTTGGGATGGGAGTTTGAGGGGAGGGCGTGAGGTGCTCCCCAAAAATGAGACTGTTATAATGAGAGGCCTCGAGAGCAGGAGAGACCTTCATGCGGCAGTCTCGGTTTACAGTGGAAGAGATCATCCGGATCATTGCGGAGTCGGAGTTGCCCA
>JBAVUP010000174.1:0-4133 GCA_049696835.1 Desulfobaccales bacterium | reverse complement strand
TGGGCAACTCCGACTCCGCAATGATCCGGATGATCTCTTCCACTGTAAACCGAGACTGCCGCATGAAGGTCTCTCCTGCTCTCGAGGCCTCTCATTATAACAGTCTCATTTTTGGGGAGCACCTCATGGGTAATTCTCAATTCCCCAGCTCCTCGCCAAGCTTTTCTCCCCCCTTACCCCTTCGCCTTTTTCATAGCAGAGTTAATATTTAGCGCCAGCTCGAGGGCGGCGCGGCCGGCTTCGCCGGGGATGGGCGCTTCCCCCCCGCTCTGGATGGCTTCAATAAAGGCCTCGATCTCTTTGAGGAGGACATCCTCCTGGGAAAAACGCCGGGTCTCGAGGGCCACGCCCGGCAGGGGGCCGATGGCCCCATCCTTGCGGGAGGCGGCGGTGAGTTCGCGGTTTTCAAAATCCACCGCCAGGTAGGCCTCGGGTTGGAAGAGGCGGAACTTGCGCATGCTCTTGAAAGACATGCGGGAGGCGGTGAGGTTGGCGATGCAGCCGTCGCCGAACTCCAGGCGGACGTTGGCCAGGTCCACGCGATCGGTGAGCACGGAGATGCCCGCGGCGCGGATCTCGCTTACGGGGGACGGGACCAGCCGCAGCACGTGGTCCAGGTCGTGGATCATCAGATCCAGGACCACGTCGACGTCGGTGCCCCGTTCCTTGAAGAAGGAGAGGCGGTGGCTCTCGATAAAGCGGGGTTGGGTAACCCGCCGCTGCAGCTCTTCCAGGGCGGAGTTGAAGCGCTCCAGAAGACCCACCATGAGGATGAGGCCGCGCTCCCGGGACAGGTGCACCAGTTCGTCGGCTTCGGCCACGGTGACCGTGATGGGCTTTTCGACCAGGACCTGGCAGCCGGCCGCCAGCGCGTCCCGGACCACGGCAAAATGGTCGGAGGTGGGCACCGCCACGCTCACCGCCGCCACGTGCGGCAGGAGATCATGGTAGTCGGTAAACTCCTGGGTGTGCAGGGCATGGGCCACCTTGCGGGCCTGCTCCCGGTTCAGGTCGGCCACCCCCACCAGTTCGGTTGCCGCCAGGGCGGCGTACTTTTCGGCGTGGAAACGGCCCAAATAGCCCACGCCGATGACTCCCACTCTTACCGGTTCAGTCATGGAGATACTCACCCTAAAAAATCCGGCGGCCTCAAAATCAGCACGCCCTTTTGCCCATGATACCGGAAAATGGCCTGCCAGGGCAATGAAAACCGAAAGAAATACCGTTTGACAAGCGTGGCCTGAAACGATAAAAATTTTCAGTACGCATTCCGGAGGTACGATTGATGGTGGAGAAGGCCAAATTCATCTGGTTCGACGGCAAATTCATCCCCTGGGAGCAGGCCCAGGTTCACGTCCTGACCCATACGCTGCACTACGGGTTGGGAGTTTTTGAAGGCATTCGCGCCTATCAATGCGTTGATGGCCGCACCGCCATCTTCCGCCTGCGGGAGCACATCCGGCGCTTGTTTGATTCGGCCCACGTCATGATGATCGACATCCCCTTTGAACGGGCCGAAATCGAAGCGGCCTGTTGCGAAATCCTGCGGCTGAATGGGCAGAAGGAGGCTTACATCCGCCCCCTGGTGTTCCTGGGGGAAGGGGTCATGGGGCTTTATCCCAAGGGCAGCCCCATCCAGGTAGTCGTCATCAGTTGGGTCTGGGGCGCCTATTTGGGGGAGGAGGGTCTGCGGCAGGGAATTCGGGTCAAGACGTCCTCGTTTATCCGCCATCACGTCAACATCATGATGACCAAGACCAAGACCGTCGGGAACTATGTCAATTCCATCATGGCTAAACTCGAGGCCGTGCACGCCGGCTACGATGAGGCCTTGATGTTGGATACCGCGGGGTACGTGTGTGAGGCCTCCGGAGAAAACATCTTTATCGTCAAAGATGAGATCCTCAAGACGCCGCCTTTGACGTCCATCCTGCCGGGCATCACCCGGGACTGCGTCATCGCCCTGGCCCAGGAGCACGGCCTGACCATGAAGGAGGAACGCTTCTCCCGGGACGAGCTTTACCTGGCGGACGAGGCCTTCCTGACCGGAACGGCGGCGGAAGTCACGCCCATCCGGGAAGTGGACGGCCGGATCATCGGTCCGGGTAAGCCCGGGCCCATTACCCAGAAAATCCAGGCGGCCTATTTCGCGGCGGTCAAGGGGCAGGACCCCGGCCGCCAGGCCTGGCTGACGTATATTTAATACGGTTTTCTGTTTTCTGTTTTCTGTTAAAGGAAAGAGGCGGGCCCCGGGCCCGCCTCGGTCATCTCTGCCTGAAACCTGCATTTCTACCGGCTTAACCCTTGCCACATTCCTTGACATACTGCATGAGGATGTCGGTTTCGGTGATCAGGCCCACCAGGCGGTTATCTTCCACCACCGGCAGGCAGCCGATTTTTTCTTCCATCATGATTTTGGTGGCTTCGCAGAGCTCGGTATCCGGGGGAATGGTAATCACCGTGGTGACCATAACATCCTTGATGCGCAAGGTCTTCATCAGATCCCGGGTATCCTTGGTGGCGTAACCCAGGGCCTGGGCCAGGGAGCTGCGGAACAGGTCCCGCTCCGAGACAATGCCCACCAGCCGGGGGCCCTCCACCACCGGGAGATGGCGGATGCGTCCCAGCCGCATGATATCATTGGCCAGGCTGAGTTCGTCGTTGACGTCCAGGGTGGCCACCTCTTTCACCATGATTTCTTTGACTTTCATGTCAGCAATTCCTTTCCCGTTAAAATCCCCGGCGGATAAAAGCGCCGCAAGGCGTCTGGCTGATGCAAGCCAGCCGTCCCCGGCTAGAGGGCGGCCAGCCACCCCTGGGCCCGGACGCTCAGGGCCGCCAGGGAAGTGAAAACCCGGCGGGCGGCCGCGAGGCTCAAGTAGCCGGTGCCGCATGCGGGGGTCAGGAGCGCTTGCGCTAAGATGTCCCGGGGGCGGCGGTTCAGGTCCACAGCCAACCGGGTTACCTGTTCCTGAAACCGCGACCACAGGTGGTCCGGGGTCTCCTGTTGGAACTCCTCGCCGGTGGGGACCAGGCCCCAGGCCAGCCAGCCGCCCCGGTCCAGGAAGGCTGCCAAGGCCGGGGCATAGAGGCGGAGACTGTCGAAATAGCCGTAGGAATCAAAGCTGAGGATGTCAATGGGGGCTCTGAGGAGCAGCCCCCAGTCGGTGTTGCCGCAACAATGGATCCCCAGGGTCAGGGGGCCGGAGACGGCCTCCCGGGCCGCTTCCAGGGCCTGGGTCAAGATGTCGATAACCTCCTCCCGGGAAATAGGCAAATAGGCGGAGCCGAAGCCGGTGAGGTAGGGCTCATCAAAGAAGAGGACCGGGTCTTTGCCGAGTTGGCGGAACTGTTCGGCCTGCCAGGCGAGCTTGCGCCCCAGGCCGGCGCACACCGCCTGGGTCAACTCCCGATCATAGAGGATAGGCTTGCCGGCGGCATCCTTGACGACCCCGGCAAAGGTCACGGGCCCGGAGAGCTGGCCTTTGAGGGCCGAGCCGGGGCACCCTTTTCGGCGCACCGCCTCCAGGAGGGCAAAAAACCCCCGGGCGTCCGGTTCCGCAAAGGCAAAGGGTGTCAAGTCGCCGGACAGAATGGCCTCATAAAATCGGGCCAGGCCCTCCTCCCGGGGGATATCCGGGTCCACCGCGACGCGGCGGTTGGCTTCATCCACGGAAAAGCCGGGGAGCCCACGGGCCGCCTGGGCCGTCATGTCTTCGAGATAGCCCAGCCTGACCATCTGGGGCCAGTAAGGTATCTGGGGCAAGGTCTCTAAGATCAGGGCCACGGTCTCTTGGGGATCGGTAAACGGCACCGACCCGATACCGGTGGCGGCCAGCGAGGCGAGACCGGACATTGTCTCCTCCAAGTTAATTTGCCTAAACCCTATTATGTTTCCCAAACCTTGTCAATAGCGCCCTCGGGGAGTGGGCGCGAGACGCCGCCGGCAGAAAACGCCACGCCGCGGGGCCGGCGGCGGCCCTTTCGGAACAGGGGAAAATCCCGGGTGGGGGGAGCGGACGGAGGCAGACATCGGGAGGCGCGCCGCGGCTTCACAAAACTTTTCGCCCCCGGGCCGGTTGACGAGCACGTTGGCGCATTTTTTTTCATAATTAAGTCGCCCTGATGAGCAA
>JBAVUP010000173.1:0-12303 GCA_049696835.1 Desulfobaccales bacterium | reverse complement strand
CTTATGTCAGCGGGGTGTTTTTCGATATTACCGGGCGGAAATTTTTTGAAGAAGAACGTCTCATGTTCAATAAAATTGAATCCTTAGGGGTTTTGGCCGGCGGCATTGCTCATGACTTTAACAATATCCTCACGGTCATCCTCGGCAGTATCAACTTGGCCACGCTTGAGCTCCCCTCGGGAAATCCCGGCCGGGATATCTTGTGCGAGGCTGAAAAGGCTTGTTTCCAGGCCCAGAGTTTGGCCCGGCAATTGCTGACCTTTGCCAAAGGCGGCGCACCGGTTAAAGGCCCGGTCTCGGTGGAAAATCTTATCATTGAATCCGCGACTTTTGCCTGTAGAGGCTCTCAGGTTCGGTGTGAATTTGCTCTGCCGCATGACCTCTGGGCTATAGAGGCGGATGCCGGGCAAATCAATCAAGTTTTCCAGAATCTCATCATCAATGCCATCCAGGCCATGCCCAAGGGGGGGACAATCAAGATTCACGCCGAAAATCTTGCCGAGCCGGAAAACAATTTGCCCCTCAGCCCCGGGAGATACGTCAAAATCTCCCTGCAAGATCAGGGGCTCGGCATGTCGGGAGAAAATCTCTCAAAAATATTTGACCCCTACTTCACCACCAAACGACATGGAAGCGGCTTGGGCCTGGCCACGACCTATTCGATCATCAAGAATCATAATGGTCATATAACGGCGGAATCAAAGATAGGGGTGGGGACGACTTTTCACATTTATCTTCCGACCGTTGACCGAAAGATTGTCCCTCAACCTGAAGAGTCAGATGAGCTATTTCCCGGGAAAGGTAAGATTTTGGTAATGGATGATGACGATTTGGTGAGAAAAGTCCTGGGTAAGATGATCGTCCATCTGGGGTATGAGGCAGAGCTTACGAGGGACGGCCAGGAAGCCATAAATATTTTTACTGAAGCCCAGGAAGCCGGACAGCCATTTGATGTCGTAATATTGGATCTGACCGTTCCCGGCGGCATGGGGGGCAAGGAAGCCGTGGCCAAATTGAGGGAGATCGATCCCCAGGTAAAAGCCATTGCTTCCAGCGGCTACTCGGATGATCCTATCATGGCCGACTTTCGTAAATATGGGTTCAGCGCCATTATTCCCAAGCCCTATAGAGTTGCCGAAGCCAGTAAAGTATTGCATGAAATTGTTATAAAAAAATGAGGCCGCTCATCGGTCCGGCTCATGGCGGCCCGGTTCGGCTGCGGCCGACCTTCTCGCATCCCGATCAATCGGTAGCGGTCTGGCCCGACGGACGGTCTTGCCGGGTCGCCGCCTCTTTTTCCGCCAATCTCTTCCGGGTGAATTCCTCCACCGAGGAATAACCCCCGTCGGTAATCATGACTTCCCCCCGGAACCAGAGATACATCTTCGCGACTTTCCCCATGTTCACGAGACGGGGATCAGGCCGGATCGAGTCGGGAATCTTGCCGGGTGGGGCGGCCGGTGAGGGAAAATCAGGGCCGGTATAGCCCGCCGGACTCGTGAGCCGCGGCCTGGCATTAGCACTTGACTAAGGGCGTCGAATGATCTAAAAATTTTAAGTTTGAGAAAAAATTCACCGGTATCCCAGATCAGGCTGACAGAGCATGGCACAATCGGACCACATCCGGAACCAACGGCTGCAAAAGCTGACGGAGTTGCGCGAGCAGGGCATTGAGCCTTTTGCCAACGGCTTTGTTCCCACCCACACGGTGGCCCAGATCCTGGAGGAATTCGGGGCACTGCCCGGACCCGAGTTGGAGGGGCTGAACCGCACCTTCCGCCTGGCGGGCCGCCTCATGCTCTTGCGGGAGTTCGGCAAGGCCACCTTTTGCCACTTTCAGGACGGCACCAGCCGCCTCCAGGCCTATGTGCAGCGGCAGGTGCTCGGCCCGGAGGCCTTTGCCCGGTTCAAGCACCTGGACCTGGGGGACATCGTGGGGTTTACGGGGACCCTGTTTCGCACCAGAACCGGGGAACTCACCTTGGCGGCGACGGAGTTCGTCTTGCTGACCAAGTCGCTGCTGCCGCTACCGGAAAAGTACCACGGTCTCACCGATGTGGAGACCCGGTACCGCCAGCGCTACCTGGACCTGATGGTCAACCCCCAGGTGCGGGAGGTCTTCATCAAGCGCGGCGCCATCATCAACCTGATCCGCCGGTTTCTGGAGGCCCGGGGCTTCCTGGAAGTGGAAACCCCCATGATGCAGCCCATTCCCGGGGGCGCCACGGCCCGGCCCTTCGTCACCCGGCATCAGGCCCTGGACATGACCCTGTACCTGCGGATCGCGCCGGAACTCTATCTGAAACGCCTGGTGGTCGGCGGCTTCGACCGGGTCTTCGAGATCAACCGCAATTTTCGCAACGAAGGGCTCTCCATCCAGCACAACCCCGAATTCACCATGCTGGAGTTCTACCAGGCTTACGCCACCTATGAAGACCTCATGGTCCTGACGGAAGAGCTCATCTGCCACACGGCCCAGGGAGTCGTGGGCAGCCCGCGTTTCCTTTACCAGGGCGGCGAGATAGACCTGACCCCGCCCTGGCGCCGCCTGGACCTGCGGGAGTCCCTCACCGAGATCGGCGGCATCGAGCCCGCGGTGGTGTGGGATCAGGAGGCGCTGGTGGCCCTGGCCCGGGAAGAGGGCGTCACCTTGCGGGCCGGCGAAGGTTACGGGCGGGCCCTGACCAAGCTGTTCGATCTCAAGGTGGAAGCCCGTTTGCAGCAGCCTACGTTCGTCCTGGGCTACCCCCGGGAAACCTCGCCCCTGTCCCGGCAAAGCGCTGCCGACCCGGAGGTGGTGGACCGGTTCGAGCTGTTCATTGCCGGCCGGGAGATGGCCAACGCCTTCTCGGAACTCAACGACCCCGTGGACCAGCGGCAGCGCTTCGAAAAGCAGTTGGCGGCGCATGCGGCCGGCGATGAAGAGATGCCCCATGCCCTGGACGAGGACTTCATCACGGCCCTGGAGCAGGGCATGCCGCCCGCCGCCGGCGAAGGCATCGGCATCGACCGCCTGGTGATGCTGCTCACGGATGCCCCGTCCATCCGGGACGTCATTTTATTTCCGCTCCTCAGGCCGGAAAGGTAAGCTCTTTGGGTTTCTTTGAGTCTTTCGTGGCCCTGCGGCTGCTCCGGGGGGTCAAACGCCAGAAAGGTTTCCTGTCCCTATCCACCTTCATCTCCGTGGCGGGGGTGGCCGTGGGCGTCATGGCCCTCATCGTGGTCATCGGGGTGATGACCGGCTTCGATTTAGACCTGAAAAAGAAGATCCTCAGCGTCAACGCCCACGTCATCGTGCTCAAACACGGGGCCAGTCTGACGGACGAACAACAGGTGGCCGCCAAGGTCAAGCAGGTCCCCGGCGTCGTCTCGGTGGAGCCCTTCATTTACACCCAGGTAATGTATTCCGCCCCGGGGAACGTCTCCGGCGGGGTCATTCGGGGTCTGGCTTTGGAGACCATCCGCCACGGGGGACCCCGGGCCCTCGACGTGGTGGCGGGCAAGTTCGCGGACCTGGTGGCGGGCGGCCCCGGGGAGCCGCCCCGCATCGCCATCGGCAACGAGCTCTCCCGCAACCTCAACCTCAAGGTGGGAGACTACCTGAACATCATCTCGCCGCTGGGCACCCTGACGCCCATGGGGCGGATGCCCCGGATGAAGGCCTTTCGGATCACCGCCATCTTTCACTCGGGCATGTATGAATTCGACTCTTCCCTGGTGTATACCAGCATCCCGGCCCTACAGGAATTTCTGGGTCTGGGGCACCGGGTCACCGGCCTGGAAGTGGAAATCAAGGATATCTACGCGGCGGAGCGGATCGCGGCGCGCATCCAACAAGAGCTGGGCCCGCCGTTTTACACGCGCAACTGGATGCAGATGAACCGCAGCCTGTTTTCGGCCTTGAAGCTGGAGAAGATCGCCATGTTCATCATCCTCACCCTGATCATCCTGGTGGCGGCCTTCGGCATCGCCTCCACCCTCTTTATGATGGTCATGAAGAAGACCCGGGACATCGCCATTCTCAAATCCATGGGGGCCACCCGCCAGAGCATCATGCGGATTTTCATGATCAACGGTCTGGTGATCGGCGGCCTGGGCACCATGATCGGCCTGGGGCTGGGCCTGGGGCTCTGCGGCATCCTGAAGGAGTACCAGTTCATCAAGCTGCCCCGGGACGTCTATTACATCTCCACCCTGCCGGTGACAGTGCAGGTACCGGATGTGCTGGCCATCATCGCCGCAGCCATGGCCATCAGCTTTCTGGCCACCCTCTATCCCTCCTGGCAGGCGGCCCGCCTGGACCCGGTGGAGGCCATTCGGTATGAGTGAGGTTTTAGGTTCTGGGGCTGGCCCGGGGCTCGCTCTTAACCATGCTTGATTTGAATTATCCAATAACTCAGAGAATGCAAAAAAGGCGAAAAAGCGCTACCTGAAACCTAAAACCCAAAACCCAAAACCTGCATTGACGGCCCCTGGCGAAAGTGATAAGGTGGCTTACCGATCAGGAAAGCAATGACAAAACCGGCAATCCCCCAGACCCCGGTGAAGATCGAGCTTCGGGGCCTGGTCAAGACCTTCAAACATAACGGTATCCAGGTGGAAGTCCTTACCGGGGTGGACCTGGACATTTTTCAGGGTGAGACCCTGGCAGTGGTGGGCGCCTCCGGCGTGGGTAAATCCACGCTGCTGCATATCCTGGGTACCCTGGAACGCCCCAGTGCCGGCAAGGTACAGTGGGAAGGTCAGAACGTCTTCGCGCTGGATGACCGGTCTCTGGCGGCCTTTCGCAATCGGAAGGTGGGGTTCGTGTTTCAATTCCACCACCTCCTGGCCGAATTCAATGCCATGGAAAACGTGATGATGCCAGCTCTCATCGCCCGTATCCCCCCAGCAGCCGCCCGGGAACAGGCCGAGGCGATTCTGGTCCGGGTGGGACTGAAAGACCGTTTGACCCATCGCGTCTCCACCCTGTCCGGCGGCGAACAGCAGCGGGTGGCCGTAGCCCGGGCCCTGGTCCTGGAGCCGGAGGTGCTCCTGGCCGACGAACCCACCGGCAACCTCGACCCCAAGAGTGGGGCCCGGGTGCAGGAGCTCATCCTGGAATTGAATCGCGAACGGGGCCTCACGTCGGTCATCGTTACCCATAACCTGGAGATGGCCCGCATCCTGGATCGGCAGATTACCCTGAGAGACGGCAAAGCGATAATCATACAGGGAGAATAAGGTGGCACAACGCCTGCTAGGTTTAGTTCTCCTGGTAGTATTGGCTGGGGTGGGGGCCGGGTCGGCCCTGGGCCAGCAACAGGAACTGGTCTTCAAGAAGATCGCGGTCTTGCCCTTCACCGTGGCCAGTAAAGAACCTCTGGCCTACCTGGGAGAAAAGGTCAGCCAGGATCTCCGGGAACGTCTGAAAACCGAAGGCTTCGGCCTGGTGTCCCAGGAAGACCTGCAACGAGAACTCTCCACCGTGACGGAACCCCTGGATGACGCCCTGGCCCAGCAAATCGGCCGCAAACTCGGGGCCGACATGGTCGTCTGGGGCACCCTGGTCAAGGTGGGCGACGCCCTGGAGCTGCAGGCCAGGATCCTGGACCTCAGCGGGCGACATCCGCCTGCCGCCGTGAAGCTCCAGGGGACGGGACTTGCCGCCCTGGGCAGCCTCAGCCAGCAACTGGCCCAGGAAGTGAGTTTTAAAATCTTGGGCAAGGAGCGGATCGCCCACATCGTCATCAAAGGCAACCGCCGCATTGAGAAAGACGCCATCCTGGGAGTGATGCAGACCCGGGAGGGGCAACTCCTGTCGCCGGCGCACCTGCGGGAAGACCTGAAAGCCATCTATAAGATGGGCTATTTCACCGACGTCAGAATGGATATCAGCGACACCCCCGAAGGCCGGGTCCTGACAGTCCTGGTGAAAGAAAAACCCTCCATCCGCCAGATCATGGTGGAAGGTAACCGCAAGGTGAAGAAGGACAAGATTCTGGAGGTCATGAATCTCAAACCCTTCTCCGTGGCCTCGGAAGGCGCCATTAGAGAAGATATTAATAAAGTCCAGAAGATGTATCGGGAAAAAGGCTTTTACGAGGCTCACGTCACTTATAAATTGCTGCCGGTGACCGAAAATGAAGTCGATCTGGTGCTCAATATCGACGAAGGCGGCAAAATGGCCATCAAGGATATTAACTTCGAGGGCAACAAGTCTTTCAAAGCCAAAGAATTGCGCCAGGTGATGGAGACTAAGGAGCGGGGGTTTTACCTCATTTCCCTGATCACGGGGGCGGGGACTCTCAACCGCGATACCCTGGAACGAGACCTGGAAAAAATCTCCGCCTTTTATTACAACCATGGCTATATCAAGGCCAAGGTGGGGGAGCCCAGGATCGAAACCAAGGGCAAATGGATTTATATCACCATTCCCATCCAGGAGGGCCCCGAATACAAGGTGGGCACACTTGATGTGACAGGGGAACTCCTGGAAGATAAAGACAAGTTGCTCAAATTACTGGAAACCCACAAGGGGAAGATCTATAGCCGGGAGACGATGCAAAAAGATCTTACCACCCTGGCGGATTTCTATGCCGACCATGGCTATGCCAATGCCGACATTGTGCCCTTGGTCAAGGAAAATAACGAAAAGCTGCTCGTGGATGTCGCGTTTGACATTCACAAAGGGCAAAAGGTCTATTTCGAACGTATTGAGATCGCCGGCAACGTCAAGACTCGGGACAAGGTGATACGCCGGGAACTCCGGGTCTATGAGCAGGATCTCTTTTCCGCCACCAACCTCAAGGAAAGCATTAAGAACCTGAGGCGGTTGGAATATTTTGAAGATGTCAACTTCAGTACCTCACCGGGGAGCGCCCCGAACCGCATGAACCTGAGGGTCACCGTCAAGGAGCGGCCCACCGGCACTTTCGGGCTCGGCGCTGGTTATAGTACCCAGGACCGTCTGGTGGGAATGGTGGAGATCAGCCAGAACAACCTGTTCGGCCGCGGCCAGCAGGTCAAGGTTCAGGGAATCATCGGCGCTATCTCTCACCGGGTCCGGGCCTCGTTTGTGGAGCCCTACCTCTTCGATCGGCCCCTGAGTCTCGGCATCGATGCCTTTAACTGGGAGCGGCAATATGACGAATATACCCGGGTCAGCGAGGGCGGGGTGTTACGCCTGAGCCACCCCCTTAAGTGGAAGTACACCCGGCTCTTCTGGATGTATCGCTTTGAAAACGTCAACCTCAATAACCTGGTACCCCACGCCTCCGAGGTCCTGGTGCAGGCTGCCAAGATTCATAATACCAGCGCCACCTCCTTCGTAATCCGGCGGGATTCCCGGGATTCTACGTTTGCCCCGACCCATGGTTCGGATAACAGCGTCTCGGTGGAGATGGCCGGATTGGGAGGCGATACGGCCTTTTTGCGTTATATCGCTGAAACGGGCTGGTATATCCCGATCAAATGGGATTGCGTCGGGGTGCTGCACGCCCGGGCCGGTGGAATGAATAAACTATCCTGGGGTCAGATGCCGGCCTATGAGCTGTACTACCTGGGCGGTATTGACACCATCCGGGGGTTTAAATATGCCGAAATCAGCCCCCGGGACCCCAGAACCAATGATCGCATCGGTGGACCCCGATTCCTGCAGCTCAACCATGAAATCAGGTTCCCCTTATATAAGAAATTGGGCCTCACGGGAACCGTATTTGTCGATGCCGGTAACGTCTACGGGCCCCACTATGTGGGACCGTTTTTACGCACCAGCGCCGGGGTCGGGTTCCGTTGGTTCTCGCCCATGGGCCCCCTCCGGGTGGAATGGGGTTATAATCTATCCAAACACCCCTGGGAACGATCCGGTGCCTGGGAATTCACCATGGGTGGGACATTCTAAGCTTATGAGTCACCGGCAACACTTTTCCGGCCGGGTAAACCGCCGAGAAATCAAGATGATCTCGATACTTTCAGGAGGGTTACATGTCTAAAACAGGCATGGGGTTATTGTTAATCGCAGCCTTGGTGCTGACGCCGCTGTGGGCGGCGCACGCCGAGTTCAAGGTCGGCGTGGTGGACGGCATGGACGTGGTCTCCAATTCATCCGAAGGCAAGCGGGTGCAGGACTCCATCAAGCGCAAATCCGAAGAATTGGGCCGGCCGTTTGCTCAGAAGCGTCAGGATTTACAGAAGCAGGTGGAAGATTTCCAAAAACAGGCTTCCCTCATGAAAGAAGATGCTCGGAAGCGCAAGGCCGCGGAACTGGAAAAGAAGATGCAAGATTTTGAGCGGCAGGGTTCTGACGCCCAAAAGCAGTTGTCCCAATACCAGCAACAACAATTGGCGCCGTTATTCACCAAGCTGGAAACCGCGGTCAAAACCGTGGCTCAGGAAAGCAAACTGGATCTCGTCCTGGACAAACGCAATTCCGGGCTCCTCTACATGGATCCTAAGCTCGATATTACCGAAAAGGTGCGCGGCGCCTTCGGCCGGTAAAGGCTCTATGCACCGCACCCTGGGCGAACTGGCGGCCTTCCTGGGAGGAGAGCTCAAAGGGCCGGCCGATCTGACCATTGAGGGCATTGCGGCCCTGGATCAAGCCACGCCCCGGGAGATCTCCTTCATCAGCCAGAGGCGGTTCACCCGCCTGGCCGACCAGAGCCGGGCCGCCGCCTTTATCGTTTCCCAGGAATGCGCCGGGCTGCCGCGGCCCCTGATCATCGTGCCCCACCCGTACCTGGCCTACGCCCGGGTGGCAGCCCTCTTTGCCCCGCCCGTGCGACGCTGGCCCGGGATCAGCGATCTGGCCTACCTCGGTCGAGAAGTATCGCTGGGCCAGGAGGTCTCCATTGCCCCCCTGGTCTTTATCGGCGATGGCGTCCATCTAGGCGACCGGGTGACCATCATGCCCGGCTGCGTCATCGGCGATGAGGTCCGGATCGGCGCCGATACCCTGGTCTATCCCAATGTCACCATCCGGGAGCGCTGTACGGTGGGAGCCCGCTGCATCATGCACAGCGGCACCGTGATCGGTTCCGACGGTTTCGGGTTTGTCCCCGCAGCCGAAGGCCACGTCAAGATCCCTCAACTGGGGACAGTGGTCATCGAAGACGACGTGGAGATCGGGGCCAACTGCACCATCGACCGGGGAGCCCTCGGAGCCACCCGGGTGGGTCGGGGCGTCAAGATGGACAACCTGGTGCACCTGGCCCATAATGTCGAGGTTGGGGAATACTCCTTTCTGGTGGCCCAGGTGGGAGTGTCAGGATCCGCCAAACTAGGGAAGCGCGTGGCCCTGGCGGGACAGGTGGGGGTAGCCGGTCATATCGAGCTGGGAGACGGCGTCCAGGTGGGCGCCCAATCCGGCGTGAACCACTCCATCCCGGCCGGCCAGACAGTGTCCGGCTCCCCGGTGCGGCCGCATCGGGAATGGCTGCACATTATGGGTCATCTCCCCAAACTCCCCGACATCTATCGGCGGTTGAAACAGGTGGAGCAACAACTGAGCGAACTCTCCGCCAGACTGAAACAGGAGCCGGAATCATGACCTCACCGCAGACCCTGAGTCTGGAAGAAATCCAACGCGTCCTCCCCCACCGTTATCCCTTTCTGTTGGTGGACCGGATCATTAGTCTGGAACTGGGCCAGCGGGTGGTGGGCGTGAAAAACGTCTCCGTGAACGAGCCCTTTTTCCAGGGGCATTTTCCCGGCCGCCCCATCATGCCCGGTGTCCTGATTATCGAGGCCATGGCCCAGGTCGGGGGCATCCTGGCCCTGTTGTCCACGCCGGAAAACCTGGGCAATCCCGCCATCTTCCTCCTGGGCGTGGACAAGGTGCGCTTCCGGCAGCCGGTGGTTCCGGGAGATCAACTGCGGCTGGAGGTGGAATCCATGCGGAGCGGCAAAAAGTTCTGGAAAATGAAGGCCCAGGCCTTTGTCGACCAGACCCTGGTGGCTGAAGGCGAGCTCATGGCCGCGGTGGGTCAGGGGGAGGAGTAAACATGGCCCAGATCCACCCCACCGCCATCGTGGATAAGACCGTCGAACTGGGTGGCGGCGTCACCATCGGACCCTTCAGCATCATCCAGGGCCGGGTGGTGATCGGCCATGACACCCACATCGGTTCCCACGTGGTGATCAAAGACCTGACCACCATCGGCAACAAGTGTGAGATCTTCCAGTTCGCGGTCATCGGCGAGATTCCCCAGGACCTGAAATTCCAGGGCGAGGAAAGCCACCTGATTATCGGGGACGGCAACACTATCCGGGAGTTTGCCACCCTCCACCGGGGCACTGCCGGCGGCGGCGGCGTCACTCGCATCGGCCATGGCAACCTGTTCATGGCCTATACCCACGTGGCCCACGACTGCCAGGTGGGCAATGGCGTCATCATGTCCAACGCCGCCACCCTGGCCGGCCACATTATTGTGGAGGACTACGCCATCCTGGGGGGTCTCTCGGCGGTGCACCAGTTTTGCCATGTCGGCTGTCACGCCTTTGTGGGCGGCTGTTCGGCGGTGCATCGCGACGTCCCGCCCTACGCCATGGCGGTGGGCAACCGGGCCAAGCTCGTGGGCCTCAACCTGGTGGGCTTAAAACGGCATGGCTTTACCGAAGCCACCCTCCAACCCCTGAAACGGGCCTATGAACTCCTGTTCCTCTCGGAATCGAACCAAAAAGAAGCCATTACCAGGATCAAAGAAGAATTGCCCCAAACTCCCGAGATCCAGCACCTGCTCACCTTCCTGGAGACTTCGGACCGGGGCCTGCTGCCGGCGGATGTCCGAGAACATCGGCTTAATCGCGGGTAAGGGCAAGTTCCCCCTCCTGTTCGCCCAGGCTGCCCGGCAGCACGGGGCCACAGTCATCGCCGTGGCCCACCGGGGTGAAACCGACCCGGCCCTGGCCGCCCTGGTGGCCGAACTCCACTGGGTCTACGTGGGCCAGCTCAACAAAACCCTCCGCATCTTCAAGACCGCCGGGGTCCGGCGCGCGGTCATGGCCGGCGGCATCAGCCGGGGCCGCCTCTTCCGGGAATTTCGCCCGGACTGGCGCGCCCTCAGCCTCGTCCGGCGGGCCGGGGCCGGCCAGGACGACCGGCTGCTGCGGGCCGTAGCCGCCGACTTCGAGCAAGAAGGGATTACCATCGCCCCCTCTACCCTCTTCCTGGATGAACTCCTGGCCACCCCCGGGACCCTCAGCCGCCGCGCCCCCACCCCGGAAGAACTGCTGGATATCAACCTGGGTTTTGAGGCCGCCAAGGAGCTGGGGCGTTTGGACATCGGCCAGTGCGTGGTGGTGCGGCGTCAGGTCGTGGTGGCCCTCGAGGCCATCGAAGGCACGGATGAGACCATCCGTCGGGGCGGCCGTCTCGCCGGCCCCGGGACCGTGGTGGTCAAGGTGAGCAAGCCTGACCAGGATCTCCGGTTTGACGTCCCCGCGGTGGGTCTGGACACCATCGAGACCATGGCGGAGGTTAAGGCCGCGGTGCTGGCCATCGAAGCCGGCAAGACCCTGATCTTTGACCGCCCGGAGATGCGAGCGCTTGCGGACCAGGCCGGGATTGCGGTTTGGGGTCTGGAGGGGTAATCGGTAGGGTTAATCCGGGAAACCCCTGGGACTCTCGAGACCGGAGAAAATCTGAGACCGAGGGCTAAGATTTGCAATGCCGGTGAGGCTTGTGACTCCTGGATTTGTACCATCTAGTTAACTCATGTCCAAAATTTTGAATATAGGCTAAAAAATTTTAATGGTTGACCTGAAATAATCGAAAGGAAGAATTTAAAAAGTTCATTATTTCATTTAATCATTTTTTGCTTGACATATTGTCCTAAACATGGACTTGATTAACGTCACCTATAGCTTATTTTTTTAAAAGCTTCTTTTCCCTTATGGCCGGTTTTTAGGACATCTGGCCCAAAAGAACTTAGGCTGGTAACTTTCTCCGGAGTCCTCCCGGGGGTGGCCCTTGGTCAACCTAGGCAAAGAGTCGGCCCCACTTTTCCCCACGAGTCCCGCTGCCAGGCCATGCGCCTGGAGGGTCCAAAAACTAATTTGTTCGCATAACAGGCTCCTTCTGAACGCCCCGGAAGAGTTTGGCTTGCCGCTATCCGGGCTGGGCAGGAAAGCAGGCAAAAGGACCGCTCTCCTCATCTGTTTGCAGTGAGCTGATCTGGCCCGCGGGCCAGTCGCGATAGCCCGCCGCCCCTGGGGTGGCGCATCTCTGAAGGAGGGAAGCCCCATGAAACGTTGGCAATTGAAAAAGAAATATTTGTTTGTCGATGCTATGAAACACAAAAAGCCTCAAATTGACGATTACAC
>JBAVUP010000172.1:0-1813 GCA_049696835.1 Desulfobaccales bacterium | reverse complement strand
CGTTAAAGACGCTAGCCATTGACCGGAGAATTCAACAGTTCCATAACTTTTCGCCCTGGGGGTTGGGGTGGCACGGCTGCTGGCATAGAACAGACCGACACAGGCTTACGGTTGTCGAGGCGAGGAGTTCGTCCAACCGTAAGCCTGTGACCTGAGTAAATCATCCAGGTTTATTTGGCTGCACTCTTTTTCTGCACAAAACTCGGGACGATTAAGGACCCCGTGGCCGCCTCTTTAGGCCAGACTGTTACCAGTTGGCCCTTTTGCCATTGCAGCAGCACACCCCTCCCTAAGCCTTTGCCGAATTTGAGGCCATGAGCAAAGGGGCTATTGTGGTCATAGAACTCAATGTTCCCAATGACGCCGGTATAATGGGTCGCCTCCAGACCTTTGATCACAGCATCGGTCTTAGTGGATTTGGCCTTCTCCATGGCATTTTTCAAAACATAGATGGTGTCATAAGTGGTGTAACCGGCGTAGGCGGGGCTGATGTTAAACTTTTTCTCATAGGCCTTCACGAAGGGTATCGTTTTGGGGGTGATAGGGCTGGGCGAACCTTCAGCTTGGGTGATAATCCCCTCGGTGGCACCATTGGTTTTGGCCCAGAAATCAGTGGTGCTGGCCTGAGCGTCCACCCCGGCAATCAGCAAGGGAATCTGTTGTTCATGCCACTGCACCGTCGGCTTCAGCCCCACATGGGCCCAGCCGGTGATGAGGACATCGGGATGTTCTTTCTCGATGGTGGTGAAAATGGGGGTAAAATCGTTGGTGTCTTTGGAAAACCTCATGTGGCCGACAACCTTTAAACCCGATGACGGCAGGCATTTTAAATACTCTTCGTCGAGAGGCTCGGTCCAGGCGGCATTTTCACTGGCCACATAGGCGGTCTTATATCCCAACTTTTGTACCAGGTCGTCATGGGCGAAGCTACAGACCATTTGGGCCATCTCGATGGCGTTATATTTCAGTTGAAAAACATACTTGTAGGTATTGTAGTCGTCGTGTACCAGTTGGGTGATTTTGGGGGAGGCCGCGCCGGTGGTAATGTAGATAGTATGCAAGCGGGCGGACCAGGGTGCCAGGGATAAGGCTATTTCGCTGATCCAACTGCCGACCACCGCGTTGGCATGGTCACTATAAACGGCCCTTTGGAAAGCTTGCACTGCCTCAGCAGACTTAAACTGGTCATCGTAGATGGTCAGTTTTATCGGCCGCCCATTGATGCCGCCTTTGGCGTTGATTTCCTCGGCCGCCAGCTGCGCACCATTCACTATGGCTTTGCCAACGAGCGTGGCTGATTCAGCGATGATGGCAATGTTGACCGGTTTTGCTGCCAGCGCCGGAAGAACCAAACACGTAAAGGAAAAAAAGATGCCCAGAACCACAAAAACCCACGACCTCTTAGCCAAAGTTCTCATGTTAGTCTCCTTTGCCAGGACTAGTTAATATTAGATTCTAAAAGCCACTCCGCTATTTTCTAGACGGACCCGAAGCTTAATCCGGTTTCCGCCCATAATACCTTCACCTCCGATTACTTCCGGACACGCCAACAGAACCTGGTAAAGAAAAACCTTCGGACGTCTGGCAACCATAGGCAGAGGGTGCTTTTTCGTCGAACTGGCGAGAGGCGAACAAGGATAAATATTTGGCAGAGGACAAGGAAATGGGAAGTTTTCCCGGGACGGACTTCCGGCTTGGGCTCAACAAAGACATATTCCTCAAATCTCGCGCCTGAAAGGAAGGGCAGCCGCTTGATGTTCCATATTATGCAACGCCGTTTCTTAATTTGATTAATAGACGAATGAGCTTGCCC
>JBAVUP010000171.1:0-24892 GCA_049696835.1 Desulfobaccales bacterium | reverse complement strand
GTCAGTGACCTTCGAAATTGCCGGGTTTTCCGGGGTGGTGAGTACAACCGAGGCTCCCACTATGGGGAAAGTAATGCCGAAGATGCAAGCCTTGGCATCGCCTTTGAAGCCCAGCTCGTACTTCGGGCAGGCCGCCAACACCAGAGAGGGCACCACCAGCATACACACAACCAGAAGTAACACTTTCTTCATTTTTCTTCTCCCTTTTGGAATATTTGGTAATTTGGTCAGCAATTAAACCGGTAAAATTGTCACCAATTCGGATGGCTGGTCTGGATTACCACCCTGTGGGCCATCATCCTTCACCCACTCCCTTCTGCATCCGGAAACTTGAATGTTTATCCCCCGGCTTATCACCTCCTCTCCAGGCATCCTGGCCTTTATTTTTCCCTCCGGTGGATTGGAAAACTAAAAAAACCTCCCTGAAATATGATTGGCATAATTCCAGGGAGGCTAGTCTGCGTGCCTGGTTTTTCGTGGGGTCCTGCCCGAGGAAACCCAGCGTGCTCTGGCAGTGTTGCCGTTCTCTTACGTTTTCACTACGGCCCGAATCACCCCCAAAATATGGCGAAATATCGAAGGATTTTTCTCCTTCAGTTGAATGAGTAAATGAGCGATCTCGGTATGCTCATCAGTCCTTGGCTGCTGCCGACGCGCCTCGTATTTTTGATCCGGTATGATTTTTTCCCCTTGAGGCATGGCCTTTTGCTCTTTCCCAGGGTTACGCGCCTAACCAGCTTTTCTGCGCCCTGTAAATTTCAATAGAAACGGACCAAAACATTGCGACAATGAAAGTTTGCAACAAACTTAATAAGCAATTATTATGCCATTAGAAAAAATATGAATTATGTTATAAAATTTCCGAAGAAATGCGGTTTAACCAGGGTTTTCGTGCAAGATTTTTTTGCCAACGCCCGTTAAGCCCCCACCAACCTTCATCCCATCGGCTGATTTGACCGTCTGCTCAGAGGCAAAAACCCCTCTTGCCTTGGAGCCCCGATGCCAACGGTAAAGTAAAAGTTCCTTAAAAATCAGGCACATATAACATATACCTCCGCTGGTGTCCCCCAAATCCCGAGCAGCCGCGTCGGTATATTTTAGATCGTTATATTTTTAGCATGAGTTATGCCAAAGGGTATCTAGTTGATAATTCAGATATTAATGGCATGAAAGTTAGGTTTATGCAGTCAAAAAAAGAGACAGAAATAATTATCAAGTTAAATTTATATGAAAAATCAATGAGATAAGCATTTTCTCAATTTAGGACAAGTTTATCCCGGGAAGACACTTGTAATCCTTTAAAAATTGGATAAATGTCCACGACTTGGACATAAAAATTATAAGTTTCTAATATTATAATAAAAAATAGTTTGTCTAATTATGGACAAATTATTTTTTTATCACCTGAAAATCTCCTTCTTGCTCAAGGCCGCCGCGGGAAACTGTCTTTTCCAGGGCCGTGGCGGTATGATGCCCTCGATGGGGGAAACCGGGGGCGTGGTCTTGGCATCGTGGGAGGCAGGAGAGCACCAGCACCTGAAGACGCCGGTTAAAGGTTTCCACCCGGTACGAGGGTCAGAGGGCGCGGACCGCAATAGAGAGGCGTTCACGGCAATGATGACGGCTTGGCTCGAAAGCGCGCCGGTTTGGTTGGATACCATAATTTTTCCCCGGTGTTGGTTGGCAGGCCACGGAGATTCATCACCATCGGGGCTCCAGGGCCGCGGTCTTGCCGGACCTCGCACCAACGGCTCCAGAGGTCGCCGGCAGGCGGAGGGCTCAGGGTTACGGGACAGGGGGAGGGCATGGTTTCAGTGACGGCGCTCCAGGCTCAACCGCACCGGGCGAATTCACCGTCGGTGCAAACCCGTGGGGGGGGTTATCCCTGAAGGGGGAGGCGTTACAACCTTGATTGGGGGAAGGGGCCGGACCCGTCTGCTCCGGGGCTGGTCAGCAGGTAAGACTCCCTGGCCAAGACCCGGCTTTCTGCAGCAGCCGGCATAAGGTCTTAGAGAAAATGAGCGAGGATCAGCTCATCAGGCTTAAGATCACGGTAATTTGACTCAAACAGAAGAGCACCATGAATTTTGAAATGATTGATCGATATATGTCGCGCAACTCGGAGGGGCGTTGGGGATCCTGGGGGCTGATCTTATACTTTTCCATCAAATTATAGATGACGGAGCGGCTGGTTTTAAGAGCCCTGGCGGCTAATCGGACATTCCATTGGTACCTGGAGAGGGCCGCGGTCACCATTTCGATTTCCAACCTTTTCTTGGCCTCTCGCAGTCCCATGCCGTCGATAAATGGCTCTGGATTAATTTCACTGATCTTCAAAGACATGTTTTCCGGGGTAATCCATGCACTTTCGGTCATCACCACCGCACGGCGAATGCGGTTAACCAATTCCCGGATGTTGCCTGGCCAGGGATGCATTTGGATGGCGGTCAGGGCTTCGGGCGAAAACCCCAGAATATTCTTGTTTTGCTTGGAGGTATAATACTTTAAAAAGTATTTGGCCATGATCAGCATATCGTCGCCCCGGTCCTTCAAATGAGGCAGGTCGAGATTGACCACATCCAAACGATAATACAAATCTTCCCGGAAACGCCCAGCGGCGATAAGCTCCTTCAAATCGCCATTGGTAGCCGATATTACCCTGAGGTCAACTTTGATGGTCTTGCGGCCCCCAACCCGCTCAAAGGTATATTCTTGCAGGAACCGCAGCAGCTTTACTTGTAACTCAAGGGGCAGCTCTCCCACTTCATCCAGGAATAAGGTGCCTTTATGGGCCCGCTCTACTGTCCCGATGGATGAGCGGTAAGCCCCGGTAAAAGCACCTTTCTCATAGCCGAAGAGCTCCGATTCAAGTAATTCCCGGGGAATCGCGCCGCAATTGATCGCGATAAATGGTCCCTTGCTCCGCATACTTCTTTGGTGGATGGCCCTGGCGGCCATCTCTTTGCCGGTGCCGCTGGCCCCCGTAATGAGCACCGGCACATCCGTGGCAGCCACCTTGCGAATTAAATCAAAGACGTGGAGCATGGCATCGCATGCTCCGATCATCTCGCTGCAGCCCGCAAAGTCCGGTTCCTCTGTTTTCAATTGATTTTCTTGTGCCTGGCATCCCGTATCTGCATCAAGACCGGAATTTTTTTCCATCAGCAGCACCCCTTCGAGCTCGAAGCTCACAAAAGAAATCAAAGAGGAATTTCATGCAGAGGGGTACGGTATTTCTACTGCAGCGGTCGCCAACGATGAAAAAAGGCATAAATATGCAAAATGCACCCCTCGAGAAAAAATAATTACATATATTTCAACATTTGTCAAGAAACTTCTAGAATAATTTATTAAAATTATCGCACAGGTGACCCTTGCGGCCACAAAATCTAGGCTCGTTTCCCTCGTTTCGATCAACTTGCAAGTGGATTTTTGGCCTAATGGCCTGAGAATAAAGAGATTATTTAAGAAGCTCTCGGGGGCGATAGGTTATCCGAGCCCTAGCCGGCCGCGCTCGGCCCATGTACGCCCCAGTAGAATCAGAATATGGTCAAATTATCTTAATTATTAAGAAAAATAGTTATATCTTTTTCTGAGGAGCGAAACTTTCCCGGGTCAACGGCTGACCAATTCCAGATTCTTCCTCCTGAATAGACAATTATTTTAATATATTAGGTTTTTATCAAATTAATTGTTTTTATAGTTTGCTTAATCTTATGGTTCAAGGTGACCCACAGAGTCTTTGCACTCTCGCGCCACTCATCCCATAAAATGATGCCACAGTCCCTATGGGACTGGCTCGGAGGTGCCTGAACTTTTGGGGGTTGTTCTTCGGGATGCACTTTACTCCAAACTAGCAGGAAGCCTTAGCATGGCCCCCTCACTGGGAGAAATATGGTCTGCTTGGAATGAAAGCACTATCTATGCCACCAGATAACTAATTGAAATACTTAATTAAATTAATCATAACCTGAGTCTGTAGTTAAGACAAAATGCGATATATAATCTATTTTTGATAACAAAAATAGCTAGATAGCTTGAATCCACAATTATGGAATCTAGTGCGCTGGCTGGACAATATAAAATCTGTTCATGATATGGACATGATGAGGTAATTTTTTAAAAACCCTAAGAAATTATTCGAAAAAATTATCATGTCCCTTTTTAGGACATTTTCCAAAAAAAGACAATTTGATGTTTCTCAAGATCACCCATGTTACTTCCTTAAATATAAACTTTTCGCAGATAGCTTAAATGGCTGATTTGCCAGGAGATATAAGCCAGGACGGTTCATCAGGCCGGCGGCCCTGCAGTGGGCGTCATGAAGCCAATGCCCCCACCCGAAACGTAGGCCATCAGATTCCGTAGAAATACCATCGGTTATTCGAGGACCGGGAAATTTCGGCAGGTTATGCGGGCCGGGAAAAGGCACCCGTTTGAGCAGGTTTACTCAGAGGGCAGGGGATGGGCTGGGAGGCGGCGTCGCCGGGAGGCCCCGGTCATGACTAGACAAGGTCTCTGAAGGCCTTTTTAAACCTTGGCCTTGCGCCGCGAGGCGGTAGGTTCTTAAATGACCGACTCCGGTGTTATGGGCATAAGCACGATACCGCGGGACATCTTCCGCAATGGTGCCCGTCCCCATCAGCGAGGCGTTCAACTCCTCTTCAGTGCTCGTATATGGATGGTTGGCGGTTGGCACACTGCGCCTGGTGAGGCGAGAGACCTGGATATTCCCTCGTGCTTGCCGCCAGGCAGGCGGTAGGCAGAGCCCTGCGTCCCCGAGGCTTGTCGAGCCCTTGGTCTCTATTTATTGGGAGGAAGTCAGCTTCATCCCATAAAATGATCCGATTATTACCCATCTCATCTCACCCTATGATCAGGATTTATGTTTCCCTCCCGCTGAACTTCTACCGGCAACATAAATGAATCCAGGTTGGGGAACAATTGGGGAAACCCTGATTTTATCGGATGCAATCCCTTAATTTAGATAAACTCCAGATGAGACTGGTTAAATAGTCGGGGAAGTTTTTCACCATGGCCACGCCGTTAAGGTGCAATCCAGATGGGCCCCGGCGATCGCCATCGGCTTACGGGGTTGATTGACGAGGGGGGGAGAAACCTTTCATAAGGAGATAGGACATGCCGGTAAGCAGGAGCGTGATGCCCGTTGTAAAGAGAAAGCCGTTTCGAAAGCCGAAGAGACTGATGATGGGTCCCAGCGCCGCGGAACTGACCATCATGCTCAGGTAGATGGCGGAGTTATACCCCCCCATGGCCAACCCCCTGAACTCCGGCGACACGGTTTCGACGGTCAGGGCCGCCACCGAGGTAAAGGTCAGACCCATGCTGATTCCCATGGCTACCGCACAGAGGATGAACTGGAGCGGCCGCCGGGAGAAGCCGTAACCGGCCATGCAGGCGCCGATGCCCAGGAGCCCCCAGACCACCAGGAGGCTACGGTTTTGCACCCGATCGCTCAAGTAACCGAAGGGGAAGCGGGACACGGCATTCATCAACCCCTGGGCGGCAAACACCAGGCCGATCTGACCGTAGGTCAAGCCCTGCTCGTGGGCATGCAAGGGCAGGTAGGTGATGAAGATGCCCAACCCGAAGCACCCGGCGCCGGTGGCCAGCCAGGTGCCCAATAAGGGCGCGTTTTTCCAGACTTCGCGGATAATGCCCCGCCCGAGGGCCGGTTGCCGAGTCTTGACCGGCATGACGTGGCGGGCCCGGGGCAGGAAAAAGAACATCACCCAAAACGTCGCGCCGATACTGAGGCCCGACAGGATAAACACCAGGGGGAAGCCCCACAACTCGGCCACGAACCCTCCCGCTCCCGGACCCAGGCTCATGCCGACATAGAGTGCGGTGGTATACCAGCCGTAGGCCCGGCCCAAATGGGTGGGCGGCGAAATCCCGGCCACATACGACATCGTGGTGGGGCCGAACGCGGCCAGGCCGACGCCGGAAAACAGGTAGATCCAGATGAGCTGGTGGGGCGTATGGCTGACGCTGAGGAGAAAGGACGACAGGGACAGGATCACGAGGCCGGCCAGCGCCAGGAACTTTACGCCCAGGCGGTCCGCGATCAGCCCCAGAGGCAGGGACAGGCCCCCGGCGGCCAAGAGGAACGCGGCATTGATCAGGCCCACCAACACAGTATCGGCCCCCAGGGATTGGGCATACAGCGGCACCACCGGAAAGCGCATGTAGGTGCCGAAGTAGCACCCCAGGACCACCATGCAGCAGATAAACAGCAGGACAGGATAGCTGGGAGTGCGGGCGGGCTCGGAAGGCATGGAGGTCAAAGTCCGGCGAAGCAATTAAGCCGGTTCAGTCAAGACGCCGAAGATCGTCGCGTCGCCGCCCGGATCAGGTATCAAGGCCGGACCCTACGGCCCCGGGCCGTCCCGGGCCTCGAGGCTCGTCGTCGCAGACAACGGTAAGCGCGGCTCTCATCAGGTGCGCTTTAATTCGTTCACCTTAGTCCTGAGGCGCCGCACCAGTTCGGCGTAGGAGGATTCATGGATGATGCGCCGGAACTGGGACCGGTAATTGCTCACCAGGCTGACGCCTTCGATCACCACGTCGTAGACCTTCCAGGTCCCGTCTTCCTGGAGCAGGCGGTAGTTTAAGGGAATCCGGTCATTGGGGCGCACTACCACGGTGCGGACTTCGGCGTAATCATCCCCTTGCAGAATTTCGCCGGTGTAGTCAATTTTCACCCGCTGGGCGTACTTCTCGATTTTATCGGAGTAAGAGACCTCCAAGAGTTCCGCAAACAGGCGCACGAATTCATCCCGCTGGCCCGCGCTGAGCGTGTCCCAGGTGGCCCCCAGGGAGCGCTTGGCCATTTCCCGATAATCGAAGTGGGGGTCTACGATGCCCTTGACCATCCGGTGCTTTTCGGCGCGCGAATAAGAGGGATTTTGGAGGATATCCAAAGCATTTTCAATCACTTGCTTGGTAATCGCGGTAGGCTGGCCAGCCCAGGCGCCGGTGGTACCCGCCAGCAACTGCAAGGCCAAAACCAGCAGAATGATTCGTATCAACCAACGGCTCATGCTGAACTCCTGTAAGGTTTGCCCCGGAACCCGCTCCCGGAGACCAAGCTCGCTGCGGCCACCGCCCGACCCCCGAGGGGGCCCCCGTATTACCGCGTGAGGTGTTGTTGGGGAGAGTTCTGCTCCCCAGGATTATACGTCACCCGTGGCCAAGTCTTCAAGGGCTCGTTACCTCACCCGGTGCGAATCGACTCGGCCAGGTTTCTTCTTCATGGTGCACTAGGCCTCAGACCTTGCCATGGATATAACTGCTGATCAATTCTTCCAGATCGATGGCGGATTCGGTGTTGATGATCGTCCCGTTCACCCGGATAATCTTTGCCGAATTGCCCGGCGACAACTTGACGAACTTATCGCCGATAATCCCCTTGGTGCGGATGGAGGCAATGGCATCGTCGTGGATCTTGAGCCCGTTCTGCACCTTCATACTCACCCGGGCCTGGAACTGGGGAGTGAGTTGGATGGCATCCACCCGCCCCACTTCCACCCCGGCCACTTCCACCATGGCCCCGGTCTTGAGCCCCGAGACATTGTCGAAGTTGGCGTAGATCTGGTAACCCCTGCCATAGACCTCCATCTTGCCCAGGTTGATGGCCAGATAAGCCAGGCATGCCAGGCCCAGCAACACGAAGATTCCTACTGCCAGCTCCAGATTGGCTCTTCTCATAAGTTATCTAGGCCTCCAGAAAATCGACTTCCCCCCGGATGAAGCTCTGCACCACCGGGTCAGGATGGCTTTGAATCTCCTCGGGAGTGCCCGCCGCAATGATCCGCCCCCGGTGGAGCATCGCCACTTTATGCGCCACCTGAAAGACATCGGGAATGTCGTGGCTCACCATCAGGGCCGTATAGCCGCTGTCCTCATGGGTCTTGGTGATGAGATGGAAAACCGTATTGGTCATGGGCGGGTCTAAACCGGTGACCGGCTCATCAAAGAACATGATCTCCGGCTCCTGAATCATGGCCCGGGCCAGGGCCACCCGCTTTTTCATGCCGCCACTCAATTCGTCGGGAAATTTGCTTTCCACCTCCGGAGTCAGGGACATCTGGGTCAGACGGTCCCGGACCCTTTTGGCAATCTCCGCTTCCGTCAGTCGGGTTTTTTCCCGCAGGGGAAAGGCGATATTTTCAAACACGGTCAGGGAGTCGAACAAGGCTCCCCCCTGAAACAGCACCGCCAGGCGCCGTTTGAACTCCCGCAGTTGCCGGCCCTTCAGCAGGCTGATGTCCTGGCCGTCCACGATGATCTGGCCGGAGTCGGGCTTCAGCAAACCCACGATGTGCTTCAAGAGCACGCTCTTGCCCACGCCGCTCTTGCCGATCACCACCGTGATTTGGCCCTGAGGCATCTCCAGATTGATGCCGTCCAGGACTATCTGACCGTTAAAGGATTTGACCAGGTTAATGATTTTGATCATGATTTACATGAAGAAAGACGTCAAGATATAGTCCCAGGCGAGGACCAGCACCGCCGACAGGACCACCGTCTGGTTCGTGGCCCGGCTGACCCCCTCGGCCCCGTGTTCGGTGTTGTAGCCCTTGTAGCAGGCCACCAGGATGATGGTGAGGCCGAAAACCAGGGACTTGACGATGCCGCCGTTGATGTCCAGCGGGACCACGCTCTGGACCATGCCGGAGAAGTACGACCCGGAGCTGACGCCCAAAAGCATGACCCCGACGAGATACCCCCCCAGGATGCCCACCACGTCAAAGATGGCGGTGAGCAAGGGCACCGCGATGACCCCGGCCAACAGCTTGGGCATCACCACATATTGGATGGGATTGACGGCCATGGTGTCCAGGGCGTCCAATTGCTCGGTGATCCGCATGATGCCGATCTCCGCGGTAACCGCGGAGCCGGCCCGGGCCGACACCATGATGCCGGTAAGCACCGGACCCATCTCCCGAATCAGGCTCAAGGCCACCGCCGACCCCAGCGCCCCTTCGGACCCATACTTTCTCAGGGTATAGTAGCCCTGCAGGGCCAGGACCATGCCCGTAAACGCCGCGGTGAGCAGGATGATCAGGGTGGATTTGACCCCGATCTTATATACTTCCTGGAGAACCCGGCGGGGCCGGAAGGGGGGGATAAAGGCCAGGGCCAGACCTTCCAGGAGGAAGATCATCATACCCCCGGCTTGCTCCACCATGTTCAGTGATCGTCGGCCCAGCGGACGAAGGAAATTGGCCATATGGTATCCTGAGCGAAAGTTAAATTATACACTTAAATGAAAAACCTCCAAAAAGCAAGGCCGAAAGGATTTGCACCCACGATTAACCCGGCCCTGAGGCCGCTGCCCGCCAGACTGGTGCAAAATCCGGTGCCGCTTAAATTTATCTTCTGAGGGCCGCCCAGCATCTCGTTATTGCACACGGCTAGACCCTCCGCGCTGCACAGGGTGGTAGGAAAAACGGTGGTAACACAGCCCGTGGCCTTCTGGGCCGCTTGCCGCGCCGGTTCCTGGGTAAGGCTCGCCATCTCCGCCTCCCATAAGCGCTTTTCGGAAAATCCCGCCATCGGGATAAAAACATTGACGGCCTGCCTAACTCTTATTAACATTAAGCCCAGTTGGCAAGCGGTCAGGCCCGCGGCCGGCTGCACGGCGCAGGAGGGGCAATGGCGGTCAAGGTAGCTATTAATGGCTTCGGGCGCATCGGTCGCTGTCTGGCTCGACTGATGGCCACGAGCCGCAAGGACCTGGACCTGGTGGCCATCAACTCCCGGGCGGATATCCTGCGGGATGTGCACCTCTTTAAATACGATTCAGTCCACGGTCGCTTCCCGGGCGCCGTCGCCGCCCACGGGGAAAACCTCATCATCAATGACCATGAAGTTCAGGTTACCCGCATCCTGGATCCGGAAAGACTCCCCTGGAAAGACTTGGGGGTGGATATCGTCCTCGAATCCACCGGGGCCTTCCGGGACCGGGCCTCCAATGAAGGCCACCTGAGGGCCGGTGCCAGGAAAGTCATCCTGGGGGCGCCCGGGAAAAAGCTTGACGCCACCTTTGTCTTTGGGGTCAATCACTGGAATTATGATCCGGGTCGCCACGACATCGTCTCCAACGCCTCCTGCACCACCAACTGTCTGGCGCCGGTGGTCAAGGTCCTCCATGACGCCTTTAACCTCGAATACGGCCTCATGACCACCTGTCATTCTTATACCATGGATCAGCGCCTCCTGGACGGTTCCCACAGCGACCTGCGGCGGGCCCGGGCCGCCTGCCTGTCCATGGTTCCCACTTCCACTGGCGCCGCCCGGGCGGTTACCGAAGTCATGCCGGAGTTGACCGGCCGCCTGGACGGCCTCTCCATCCGGGTCCCTACCCCCAATGTCTCCCTGGTAGACCTGGTGGCCACCGTGCAGCGGGCCACCTCCAGAGAAGAGGTGATTCAAGCTTTCGTCACTGCCGAAGCCGGGCCCTTGCGGGACATCCTGGCCGTGTCCTTCGAGCCCCTGGTCTCCACCGATTACAACGGCGTCGGCTATTCCGCCGTGGTGGATGCCGAGCTCACCAACGTCATGGGCGGGAACCTGGTGAAAGTCATGGCCTGGTATGATAATGAGATGGGTTTTTCCAACCGGATGTTAGACCTGGCGGTCCATGTCGGCCGCCACCTGGATTAATTTGTCAGGAATAGGAGCTGCCCGTGAAGTTCATCGATGCCATTGATATCAAGGGAAAGACCCTTTTCATTCGGGTAGATTTCAACGTCCCCCTGGACCAGAACCGCAATATTACCGACGACACCCGCATCCGGGCCGTGTTGCCCACCATCAACTACTGCCTGGAAGGTGATGCCAAAGTCATCCTGGCCTCCCACTTAGGAAGGCCCAAAGGCCAGCCGGCGCCGGAGTTCTCCCTGGCCCCCGTGGCCCGGCGGCTCGCCTACCGTCTGCATAAAAAGGTGAACCTGGCCGAGGATTGCATCGGCCCTGCCGTGGATAGGGCCAAGGCGGCCATGCAGCCCGGGGATGTCCTCCTCCTGGAAAACCTGCGGTTTCATCCCGAAGAAGAGAAAAATGACCCCGACTTTGCCCGGGAACTGATGAAAGGCATCGACGTCTATGTGGACGACGCCTTCGCGGTGGCCCACCGGGCCCATGCCTCGGTGGAGGCGGTCACCCACTTCGCCCCCATCTGCGTCGGCGGCTTTTTGATGCGGGATGAGGTCCATTACTTTCACCGCGCCATGGAAGACCCGGCCCGGCCCCTGGTGGCCCTCATCGGCGGCGCCAAGATTTCCGGCAAGCTCACCGCCCTGAAGAATCTTCTGCAACACGTGGATAAGATGATCATCGGCGGCGCCATGGCCAACACCTTTCTCAAGAGCATGGGCTATGAAGTCGGTAAATCCCTGGTGGACGACAGTCTGCTGGAGGCCGCTAAAGAGATCATGGCCGAGGCCTTGCGCAAGAACGTGAAGTTTTATCTGCCGGTGGACTGCGTCGTGGCCGACCGGCTCGAGAAGCAGGCCGAGACCAAGATCATCCCGGTCCAGGAAGTGCCCCGGGACTGGCTCATCACCGACATCGGCCCGGCCACCGTCACCCTCTTCGGGGAGGCCCTCCAGAACGCCAAGACCATTGTCTGGAACGGCCCCATGGGGGCCTTCGAATACGACGCCTTCAGCCGGGGCACCATGGCCATGGTCCAGAAGGTGGCGGAATCCTATGCCCTGACCATCGTGGGCGGCGGCGACACCGACGTCGCCTTGCACAAGGCCGGGGAATTCCAAAAATTCTCTTATGTCTCCACCGGCGGCGGCGCCTTCCTGGAACTTCTGGAAGGCAAAAAGCTACCGGGCATTACGGCCCTGGAGCAATGGTCCAGGAGGAATGGCGATGACTGAACGAATCCCTTTGATCGCAGGCAACTGGAAGATGCACAAGACTTTGGCGGAAGCCCGGGCTTTGGCTCGGGACATCCGGTACGGGGCGCCCGCGGGCCGGCGGGCCGAAGTGGCGCTGGCTCCCCCCTATACCGCCCTGGACGCGGTGGCCGGTGAGCTGGCCGGCTCCGATATTCGCCTGGCGGGCCAGGATGCCTTCTGGGAAACCCAGGGCGCTTATACGGGCGCCATCTCCCCCCTCATGCTCAAGGATGTCGGCTGCCACTACGTCATTATCGGGCATTCCGAACGGCGTCAGCACTTCGGCGATACCGATCACACCGTCAATTTTAAGGTCAAGGCGGCCCTGGCCGCGGAGCTTAGCGTCATCCTGTGCGTGGGTGAAACCAAAGCGGAACGGGAGTCGGGCCTGACCATCCAGCGGGTGGGCGACCAGCTCCGGCAGGGTCTGGCGGGCGTGATGGCTGGCCCGAAGCAACTGGTCATCGCCTACGAACCCGTATGGGCCATCGGCACCGGTCTCACCGCCACCCCGGGACAGGCCCAGGAAGTGCACCACTTCATTCGGGAAGAGCTCAGCCGCCTCGTGGGCGCGGGTGAGCCCTACCGCATTCAGTACGGCGGCAGCGTCACCCCGGACAACGCCGCCACCCTCCTGGCCCAGCCGGATATCGACGGCGCCCTGGTGGGGGGCGCGTCCCTCAACCCCGAGCTCTTTTTGCCCATCATCGCCGCGGCCGGCTGAGCCTGGGTTTCAGGGCTCAATACACAAAGCGTTCATCTGGGGAAACCGGTTCGCCTCTTTTACCGGGGGTAGTTTATTCTTATTCTCTTTTCAAGGGGTGGAGGAGTGTCCGCCAAAAAATGTGCGGGAGGGGTACTCGTTCCCAAGCTCCTGCTTGGGAACGAAATTTTTAGCCCCAGCTCCGCTGGGGCACCATAACCGCTTCCAGCCCGCCACCCGCAGGATCAGCGCGCCCCGCCGCCCTTGCCGCGAAAAGACTTGCATCCTGACGCGGTTTTTCCTATATTATATAATTCATATGACTACCATCGTCGTCATCATCCATGTGATCGCATCCCTCGCCCTGATCTGCATCGTGCTTTTGCAGCACGGCAAGGGCGCCGGCATCGGCGCAGCTTTCGGCGGCTCCAGCCAGACGGTCTTCGGCTCCACCGGCGCCGCCCCCTTTCTGGCCAAGCTCACCGCGGGGGTGGCCATCCTGTTTATGTGTACCTCTCTCGGCCTCACCTTTCTGGGCCGGCAGCAGGCGCCTTCGGTGATGCAGGGAGCGGGCAAACCCGCGGCGACCCAACCGGCTCCGGCGGCCCCGGCCAAATCCGCGCCGGCAACTCCGGCTAAACCGGCTCCCGCCGCGCCCGCCACCAAATGATCATCCCTGTGCCGAAGTGGTGGAACCTGGTAGACACGCCATCTTGAGGGGGTGGTGGGGAATACCCGTGCGGGTTCAAATCCCGCCTTCGGCACCATATATCTGTGCAGAATCGCTAGCTCAGGCATAAGGGCAACCTGGTTGAGAGGTTGCCTTTTTCGGTTGGCATCTGGGATGAAGGGTTATGCGGCTCTTCAGTTATCTCCCTGAGCGGCCTTACGGTCGCTGATGGGAATCAGCAAGGCTACCCGGGTTCCTTCGCCTGCTTGACTCCAGATCTCCAGGGTCCCCCCCATCATCCGCGCCCGCTCCTTCATGGCCATCAGCCCCATGCCGCGCTGGGTCTGATCCCGGCCCAAGACTTCCTCCACGGTGAACCCTTTGCCGTTATCCGCCACCACAAAGGTAACCTGGCCGTCCTCGCGCTTCATGGCGATGCTGAGTCGCGAGGCCTGGGCGTATTTGCCGATGTTGGTCAGGCACTCCTGGAAAATCCGGTAAATGTTGATCTGCTCCTGACGGGGAAAGAGTTTGTCAATGCCCGGCATCTGGTCAATATCGGCGGTAATATGATAGTGGCGGGTAAATTCCTCGATCAGCCGCCGCAAAGCCGAGGATAACCCCAGGTCTTTAACCATGGTGGGGCTCAAGTCCCGCGCCAGACGCCGGATCTCCTCCACCAACTGGTTCAGGCCCTGCATCATCTGTTGGCATTCTTTCCTGAGGCCCGCCTGCTCCTGCTCCAGCCCCCGTTCCAGGTGGCTGGCCTGCAGTTTCAAGACCAGCAATGACTGACCCAGTTCATCATGCAATTCCCGGGAGATTCGTTCCCGCTCCCGCTCCTGGGCGGTCATGAGTTGAGATGCCAGGTGGCGCAGGTTTTGCTCCGACTCCCGCAGTTTCTCCTGCACCTGCTTGCGTTGGGTGATGTCCTCGATCATGGCAATATTATACCGAGGCGCGCTGCCGGCCCATTTGACTGCCGAAACCGTCACCCGGGCCCAAAAATATTGATCATCCGGGCGGCGGTAGCGCTTCTCCAACTGGAATTGCTCCAGCCTGCCGGCCAGCAGATCACCGAAGAGTTCAAGGTTTTTCTCCAGGTCATCGGGATGACTGATCTCCATAAAAGTTTTCCCGATCAGCTCATCCGCGGCGCAGCCCATCATCCTTTGAAAAGCGGGATTGCAGGTGATTATCCGGCCCTCCAGGTCGGTGACGCTGATGCCGATGGCGGCGCTCTCGAAAATGGTCCGGAAGCGCTCTTCGCTCTCCCTTAAGGCTGCCTCCGCCTGTTTGCGCTCGGTAATGTCAACCGAGAACCCGACTACGCCAATGATATTACCTTTTTCATCTCTATAAGGGAGTTTATCGGTTTGGACCCAGCAAAAGCCCCGGGGGGTTTGCAGCGGCTCAAGAATATTTCTTTTGGGTTGGCCGGAACTGATCACCTCCAGGTCGTCTCTCCAGAAACTCTCCGCTTGAAAAGGGCAGATCTCAAATGCCGTTTTCCCTTCAATTTCTTCAGCGGATTTGCCGATTAATTCGGCCAGGGCCTTATTGACTCGAATAATGCGGTTGTAAGTATCTTTGTAAAAAATCATGGCCGGAACCGAATCCAGAATAATCTGCTGTTCTCCCTGCTGTCTTTTTAAAGCCTCTTCGGCCACCTGGCGCTCTTTTATTTCGTCCTGCAGCTCCAGATTCGCTTTGGCCAGTTCCGCGGTGCGCATGGCCACCTTAAGTTCCAGGTTGTCATGGGCCAACATGAGGGCCGCCTCGGTCTGCCGTCGCTTACCGATTTCCTCTTGTAATTGTTGGTTGGCGGCCACGAGCTCCGCGGTGCGCTCTTCGACCCGGCGCTCCAGTTCATCGTGGGCCTGCCGCAGGGCCTCCTGCACCTTCTTCCGTTCGGCGGCATAGCGGATGGCCCGGAAGAGGGCGTTGCCGTCCGTTTCACCTTTGACCAGATAGTCCTGGGCCCCCTGGCGCACCGCGCTGAGGGCCAGGGTCTCGTCGTCCAGGCCGGTAAGGAGCACGAAGGGGATTTCCGGAGCGTGGGCGTAGGCTTGAGAAAAGGTGTCCAGACCCTGGCTGTCCGGCAGGCCGAGGTCCAGCAGCACCAGATCGATCTCGCCCTGGCTCAGGCGTTCCAGCCCATCGGAAAGCCGGGGCACCCACTCGATGGTAAAGCTGCCGGTTTCTGCTTCCGCCAGCATCTCCCGGATGAGGCGGGCGTCCCCCGGATTATCTTCCACCAGCAGGATCTTGATGGGAATATCCAGCATCACCCTTACCTCGGAGGCAGCTTCACCACCGTCAGCCAGAAGTTTTCGATGGACTTCACCACCTCGAGAAACTGGTCGAGATCCACCGGTTTGGTGATATAGCAATTGGCATGCAGGTTATAGCTTTTCACGATATCCTGTTCCGCCTGGGAGACGGTCAGAATCACCACCGGGATGCGCCTCAGATCGGGGTCTTCCTTAATCTCGGCCAAGACCTCCCGGCCGCCTTTTTTTGGCAGGTTCAGGTCCAAAAGGACGAGGTCCGGCCGGGGAGCTCCGGCATAACGCCCTTCCTGCCGGAGGTACGCCAGGGCCTCTTCCCCGTCCTCCGCGGTATGAAAGTTGTTCCGGACCTTGCCCTCTTTCAGGGCTTCCACGGTCAGGCGGACGTCGCCGGGATTGTCTTCCACCATCAAGATCTCAATGGGCCTGCATTCGTGTTTGTTGAGTCCTCTCATTGCTGTTCCACCTCCGGAAGGCTGAAATAAAACGTGGACCCCTTTCCCAACTGCGATTCCACCCAAATGTGGCCTCCATGGCGTTCCACGATCTTTTTGCAAATAGCCAGACCGATGCCGGTGCCGGGATACTCCGAGCGGTGGTGTAACCGCTGAAAGATCGCAAAGATGCGCTTCTGGTGCTCCGGGGCGATGCCAACGCCGTTATCCTGGATGGCGAATACCCATTCATGGTCCAGCCGCTCCGTTTTTACCTGGATCTGCGGCGGTTCGGGGCCGTGGAACTTAATGGCATTGGCGATCAGGTTTTGAAACACCTGCAAAAGCTGCACATCATCCCCCATCACCCTGGGTAAAGGGTCCTGGACAATGACCGCACCGCTCTCCTCTATAGCCTTCGCCAGGTTATCCCGGGCCTCTCTCAAGATGACATTGCTATCCACGGGTTTAAAAGGTTTGCCCCGGGTCCCCACCCGGGAGTAAGCCAGTAAATCGTTGATGAGACGCTGCATGCGGTTGGCGCCGTCCACCGCAAACCCGATGAACTCGTCGGCGTCCCGGTCGAGTTTGCCCCGGTAGCGTTTCCCCAGGAGTTGCGTGAAGCTCGCCACCATCCGCAGCGGTTCCTGCAAGTCATGGGAAGCGACGTAGGCAAACTGCTCCAGCTCGGCATTGGACCGCGCCAGTTCGTCGGCGTAGCGGGCCAACTGTTGTTCCGCCCGGCGCCGCTCGTCCAGTTCCACGGACAGGTGGATATTGGCCTCGCGCAGTTCCTCGGTGCGCTGCGTCACCTGGATTTCCAGGTCATCTTTGGCCCGGCGCAGCGTCTCGGCGGCTTGTTGAATGGTGAGAAACAGGCTGGGAATCGCTAATACCCCGGCGAGCATGAGGACCGAGATGGCCACGGCGGCGCCATTATCCCAAAGCTCCGGGGGATAAGGGCTGCCGGCCAGCAATTCCCAGAGCGAGATCGACCGTCGGATGGCCATGATACCCAAGGCGCCGGAAATCAGCATCCAGGAGACCCGGCCACCGGTGAGTCGGATCAACTTCAGAGCACAAAAGGCCGCGGTCAGCTGCAGCAGCACCGCGGTGGTCTGGAGCGCCGCGGAGGCCGCATAGGTCATATCCATATAATATTCTTTTACTCATAAATAGAAGAAAAGTCCAATGCAAAGCCATCAGGTTGTAAGCCCCCGCAAGAGAGCCCTGTCCACCTGCGGGCCAGCGATGATCGCGTGACAGTGGTCCGCGGGTGGGCCGACCGTGCTCCTCCCTGGCGAGGTTCCCGAACCTTCACACCCCTGCCCGGCCGCCGGCACCATTGATTTATGCATAACGGTGCGGTATTATGCGAGCCTGCCCTGAAGGAGGCCACCTATGCACCGGGGTTTATTCAGCCTGGTTCTCTTGGCCGGGATAGTCGCCGTCTTGATAACCGGTTGCGCCACGACCCAGGATTACCAGACGGCGGCGGACCGCGAACTGTGCGCGGCCCTGGACACGAATCAGGACGGCCGGATCAGCCAAGAGGAGTTCATGGCTCGCGCCACTGACAAGGAAAAGGCGTTGGAGGTGTTCGAGAAGTGTGACGTCGGCCACAAGGGGTATCTGACCTATGACGAATTTATTTCACGACGATCGATGATTCCGCCGGTACTCAATATAACCCCGTGGCCGGTGGTCCGGCCGGTCCGGTAGAACCTCAGTATGCCGGGAGGGTTGCCGGTGGAAAGACCGGATGATCGTGCCGGAATATGCGGTTTGGCCTACGACCGTAGGCCCCGCTGCGCCGGTATTCTCTCCAACAGCTTGAAATCCGTACGCATGGAGGCAATCGGTTCCCCGACCTGAACAATTTCCGCTTCGTGGACGGGACCCAGACGTCGGCCGGCTTCCGCCAGGTATCGCACCCGGTGGGGATTGATCCCCATAAGGCGGGCGCTGGTGGCATCGACCGCAGGCAGATTGCGCCCCATGATCAGCACTCCCGCGGGTTTCGGCGTACCCATGATGGGCCCGTCGCCTTCCATGCCCACAATCCCGTCGACGATGGCAAATTGCGGCCGCACGGCCGAGACAATATCGAGGATCGCGCCCTCGATGCCCGCAAAATGCAGGGGATTTTTGGGCCAGCCATAATAAATCCCGGGCATGACCCCGAAAAAATTCTTCATGGCCAGCGTGACCCCGGCCCAATGGTGGGTCTTGAGCTTGGCCAGAGAAACCACCCAATCCACCTGCCTCAAGGTGTTGGGCAAAGTCAGGCTGGCCAGGGAGGAATAGCGGCTGGGATTCATGACAATGTAGCCGTTGTCGTAATTCAAGTCGACAAACGGAATCCGGTCCTCCCGCAGCATTTCCGCCAGGCCGGATTCTTCCAACAACAGCAGAGTATCGCCGCAATGCCCCGGCCCTTCGGCCACGATCACCTTGGCGGCGCCGAGTTGGAGAAAAGCCTGGGCGGCCCCGTAAACCACCGCCGGATGGGTATTGATATGGATGGCTCCGGCATGGGTCTCCACCAGGTTTGGTTTCAGTAAAATACGTTTGCCCTTGATTTCCGCCGGTGAAACCCCCAAGGCCCGAAAGCCGGAGAGAATGGCCCCGGTAATATCCGCCCGATAGTCCGGCACCTTTGCAATAAAGGTTTGCTCGTGCCATCGGCGCCGGAATAACTTCGGCCAGAGGTAAAGGCCCAAGGCGGCCAGGGCCGCTCCCCCCAGCCCCGCGCCTAAGAACTCGCGCCGGGTGAAACCTTGGCGGTTCGAGGTTTCAGGTGTACGGGGGGCGGTATTCATGACTTTGCCGGATTTGCCCATATAGCCGTGAGCCCTCCGGGGGATTTCCACGCCACCAGGAGCAAGGCAAGGGAGGGCGTATCATAAGGGCCGTATCGGTCCTGGGCCCGAAGACATTCGGCAATCCAGGTCGGGGCCTGCTCCGGTCGGGCCTGCCAGGCGGCCAGTCCCAGAAGACTCCACCCCAAGGAACGCGGCGTACGTAAGCTCGTCACCCGGGATTGCAGGTAGTCCAGGCTGAGCCGGATGGTTTCCGCCGGAGTCCGGTTTTCCAGAGCATTGAGGGCCATCCCCGTGTCCAGAGGCATGGGGCGCAATTCGCGGCCAAAGACCTCGGTGTTGCCGTAGTTCCAACCGCCCCGGGGCAATTGCCGGTCCAGGAGCAGGCGGACCCCTTCCTTCACCCGTGCATGGTTCCCATATCCCGCCAGACTGAGGGCCAGCATCGCCAGGGCCGTGGGCTCGACCCAGGAATGGGTCCCGGCAGTCCAGGACCACCCTTTAATGGCGGTATCATGCCCAAAGGCAGAATCTTTTGACTTTTGCGGGTGCGTGCCGCTTACCCCGATCAGGAACTGGGCCGCCAGGGCCTGATTTTGCTGATGCGCCGGCGACTGGTGCCAGGCCAGGATCGCCAACGCGGTGGGCCAAAACGCCTCAGGGTGATCTAAAGATATGCCTACCCTGCCGTCAGGCAGTTGGTCTGCCGCCAGACGGGCGCGCGCCTTCCTGAGAAGATCGTGGTTCGCAGAGTCACCCGCCAGCGCCAAGATTGCCCAGCAAGTGGCGTCCACTCTATAGTTGCCGCGGGGATCCGAAGCGAACCCGCCATCCGCGAGCACTTTTCCCTTTAATTGATCGGTCCAAAAAGCAATTGCATCTTCAGACATGACGAATGGTGAATAATCACTTTACTCTTAATGGGCTTCTCCAAACATCGTCCGGCAAAATTGGCTTGCTGCAAGTCTCTTTTGCCAAGTTTTCAGCGCCGAAACAAAACCGATTCCCTAACTGACTATGATCTTAGCATAAATTTATTTTTGAAGAATCCATATTTTTTCAAACCCCGGACGGGGTTCATCATCATGATCCTGGAGCCGCAGGGGTTGATGGGTTTCTGACCCGCAAGCCGGGAGGTCCGGGCCTTCCCCCTCCCTCTCCGTGCCGGACCCCGGGGTCCTACCGGTCTAAAGGCTGCTACCTCCTGATTTCCCTCAACACTTGATCCATCAAATAGTTAAAAATCACTGAGCTTAGTTAACTATTTTATAAGTTAACTCTGGAGCTCTTAAAAAATTATCCAGTAAAATCAAATAATTCAAAAATATTCTCTGTCAAGCTGGCTGCCGCTTTAAGCCCCTTTCCTTCTCCGTCCGCCTGGCTGATTCACGTGCCGGTCGCACCATTTTATTGGGGGATTTCAGGGTTCTGGAAGCCAAAAATCAGGGGCAACCTGATTTACCTTTATCCTGGTTCGGAGCATATTCCAATCACATTCCGCAATAAAAAAAAATTTTATATTGTCTTGCCCAAGGAGGTGATGAGCCAAAGATACCGCTTACCAATCAAGGGAAGGTTGAAGACTTATTGATGCAACCACACCAAAACCACATGGCAATCCAAAATTTATGCAGAAGGAGAAGGAATTATGGAACGCATTAAAGATTTTTTCAAAGATGAATCTGGGGCCAGCGCGGTGGAGTATGGTCTGCTGGTGGCTTTGATCGCGGTCGCCCTGATCGGGGCCATGCGCGCGTTGAGTGGCTCGATCCAAGGCGCCTTCACTACGGCTTCGGACGCATTGGACGCCGCCAGCTAAGGTGCTGCATAACTAATCTCATCCTGGCGGTGCTGCACCTCAGTGCCCTTACGATAATCGAGGGTCCGGCGGGTCTAGCCGCCGGCCCTCCTCCATCAGGTGAGTTTTTGTTCCGGCTTCTTGAGGGCATCGGAGCCGGAAGAGCAACCCGGTCAAGGAAGTAAACCCTGCTGGTGGGGCAATCTTTAGCCACCATCGTGAGAATGCTGGAGACCTGGAGAGACTTCCAGCATTGTGGGACTCGGGGAGGACGCCATGATCAACCAGGAAAAGAGAGAGATGGTCTCCCAGACCATGGTGGCGTTATTAGCCCTGGGGTTGGCCATATTGGCCGTGATGTTCATGGGGCGGTGGATCTGACAGCCTGTTGGCGAAATCGAATGTTGGTCAACCGCAGTAAAGCGAAGGGTCTGGGAGAAATACTGGATTCTTCGCTTTACTCAGCAGCACCACCGAGGCCAGTGACGGTTTTGCCGCCGGCGATCCCCCGATTGCCGGGAACCCGTTGCCGTTTTCACGGCAGTTCCTGTCTGGCAGGAAGTCTTGAAGGAGAATGTTCGTGCCTGTTGCTTTAAGCGAAGCCAGCGGCTGGTTGAGTTCCCGGGGGAATCTGATTGCGCCTCTCATCATCACCCTCTGGATCGCCTGGGGGGATCTGAAAACCCGGCGGATTCCCAACTACATCACCTTCGGCACCGCCCTGGCCGGCCTGGCTTATAACTTCATGTCCCATGGCCTGAACGGCCTGGTCGACGGCAGTTTGGGCATGCTCCTGGGCTTCGCCTTTCTCATCCTCCCCTATCTCATGGGCGGTATGGGGGCCGGAGACGTCAAGGCCCTGGCGGCCCTGGGGGCCTGGGTGGGTCCCCAACTCACCGCGTTCTTATTCTGTTATATGGCGATCGCCGGCGGCCTCATGGCCTTGGGGTTTCTGCTGTGGAAAGGTCTCCTATGGCAGAAAATGAAGGAGGGTTGGGTGTTCCTGATCAACCTGATGCTGTTCCGCCCCCACGGCGGCACGGCGGTCAACCTGAATCATTCCCAGCTAACCGAAGGGATACCCTACGGGGTGGCCATTGCGGTGGGGATGATAGTACTCGTGGGAGTGCGAGGCTAGCCATGACGCATAAAGCTCGTTCCGCGTGGCAAAAGCTCCGGGAGAGCGATGGCGCGGTACTGGTGGAGAGTGCCATCGGCCTTGGAATTTTGATCCTCTTTATCTTGGGGATCATCGAATTCGGTTTTTTATGGTACCAGAAACAAGTGGTCACCAATGCCAGTCGGGAAGGCGCCCGCTATGGGGTTACCTATCAAACCACCAGCGCCGGCAGCCGCCTGGCCCCCAAGAATTTTAATCCCTCCATCCAAACCGTGGTCGGTAACTATTTAAGCGGCCGTATCCCGAGCGGTTCATATCATATCACGGTGGTGGACAATAGCGGTTATGAGACCGGCACCAAAGGGGCGGATCTCATTGTCCAGGTAAGCTGCCAGAACCAGATGGACCTCTTGAGCGGCTTTATGCCGCAACTGGCGAGTATGAGCTTTTCGGCGCAAACCATTATGAAGTGTGAGTGACTACCATGCAACTTAATCTACCCCGTGGCTCCTTATTTCTGATTGCCGCCGTCCTGGCGGGCCTGGTGGCCACTTTTGCGGTCCACCGATACGTGATTATGAAAACCAGCGTGCCGAAGACGGCCTTGTTTCAGGTGGCCATCGCGGCCACTGACATTTCTCCGGGAACGCCTCTTTCGGGTCAGATAGTCAAAACCGTTTCCTGGCCCAAAGAAGTTATTCCCCCCAAAGCCGCAACTGGCCTGAAGCAGGTTGAAGGGCGAGTGGTAAAGGTCCCCATTCCCCAGGGCAATCCCATCCTCTTCTCCATGTTGGCTCCGGAGGGTACTGCCGCGGGCTTGAGCGGTATCTTGGAAGACGGCAAACGGGCCCTCACCGTCAAGGTGGACGAAGTTGCCGGAGTGGCGGGGTTTATTCACCCCGGGGACCACATAGATGTGTTGGTGGATTTACCGATTAAGGATGCCACCGACCACTTCTCCAAAACCATTCTAAACGATATCACCGTTTTGACCACCGGCCAGGTCTGGGAGCAGAAGGGGGAAAACAAGCCGATGGTGGTGAATACCGTCACCCTGGAACTGACCCCGGACCAGTCCGAGGTGCTGAATCTGGCCAGCAATGAAGGCAAGATCAGGCTGGCCCTCAGAAACCGCAACAATAAGACCATTGCCCAAACCCGGGGCGTGACCACCTCAGTGCTGATCGCGGGGGGAGTGCCCCAGAAAGAAGCTAAAGTGGTGGCCCAGGCGGCTCCCAAGGAGCGCAGTGTGGAAGTCATCAAGGGCTTGGATCGCATGGAAGCCAAGCTTTAACCGGAAAGCGGGCGGATATGGTGATGAGCGGTGTCCCGCCGCCGCAATGGCGCTTCACCGTTCCTTTGGTGAAGCCTTCATGAGCAGAGTAACCCAGGGAGGAGTGGAGGAGTAGGGAAATGATACGGAAATCCAACTTAATCCGGGATAACCGGGGTGTGGCCGCCATTACCATTGCCATCGCCTTGTTTGCGATCATCGGGGTGGCGAGCCTGGCCATTGATATGGGGCAGCTGTACACCAGCCGCAATGAGCTGCAAAACGTGGCCGATGCCGCGGCCCTGGCCGGCGTCGCCCAACTGGTCCAAGACCAAGGTGGCCAGGCCGTCAGGAATAGTGCCCTGGCCACCCAGACGGTCTTGCAGGTAGCCCAGACGCAGAGTAGTCTGAATGGGTTGCCCGCGGTGCCGGATGCCTCGCGCAATGACCTGACGGTTCATTTCGGCGTCTGGAACATCTATGCCGGCAATCCCAGCCAGGCCTGGACCGATCTTGGCACGAGTGTGCTCAGCGACTCCAACGCCAATGCCATGCAAGTCAGCATCAAACGGAGCGGAGACACCATCTTCGGGCCGGTTAGTAGCATTTTTGCCAGAATCTTTGGTTTTAACACCACCAATGTCTCGGCCAGCGCCATCGCCTATTTAGGCTATACCAATGAGGTGCAAACCGGTAGCGTCCAGGTGCCCCTGGCCCTGCCGAGCACCATTCTCACCGCGTCCAACGGCCACTCCGGCTGGTTTGCCCGTGTTTTTGCACCCAAGGAGGCCGTGGCCTCCACCACCAAGACGCTGGTTTTCAAGGATACCGGCGGCTCTCTGGTTCCTAACGGTGTGCCTACCAGTCCAGCCGCGGCGCTCGACCCAAATCAAGCGTATCTTTACACCGTCGGCTCCAGTGATCCGATCCCCGATACCATCAAGAACATTCTGAACAAGGTTTATAATCCCAATTTCACTGCGAGCACGCCGTTGTATGTAACCGATTTAAAGGTGGGGCAGCAAGTCTATCCCCGAAGCGAGTATCCTTGGGGCCGCAGTTATATCGGAGCCATTTTCCAGAAGTTGCAGCAGGCCTATAATTACAAGAAAAATTCTTCCGGCAAATGGCGGACCACCTTGGCGGTTTTTGTCACCAAACCCGTGGCTTCCCTGCCACAGAAAACGGGTTTCATGTCCCTGGCCCGGCTGATGGCCCCCTTCTGGCCCTCGGAAGCCTACGCCTGTACTACCATGAACCCTCCGGCAGTCGTTGTGGCCAGCTTTGTCAACGTGGATATCACCGGCGTCACTTATAATTCTTCAAGCTGTGATGATTGCAGTTACACTTTCCCTAAAACCATTAGTGGGGTTAGGTATACGAGCAAAAAGGACTGTCTGTCTCGTTATTCCTCCAGTACCTGGAACACAAATTCCGTGACCGTCCAGAATGTGACGGATGCCAGTACGGTATCGCCTCCAGGCAGCATTACCGGGGGGCCATCTAATAACGTAATCAATACCAGCGCCCCTGCCGATGTAGGGGCCGTTGCCACCGTTCCAAAATTGGTGAAGTAGGCGCAAGTCGGGAACTAAACCCTGCGGTGAATGGAGAACCATGAACGTGAAGGCAAGGGGATGGATAGTGGGGGGAGTGAAGGGGGCTCCATACCTTGTGATTATCGTGATTGTCCTGGTCCTTTTCGGATCCTGCTGGCCCGCCCCGGCGGCGACCCTGCTGGATCGGGTAAAGGACCAGGAGATCGCCCAGGTCGTGCGTCTGCGGGTGGGACATTCCAAGGTGTTGCGCACCCCCTTTGCGCTCACCCGCATCTCCGTGGCG
>JBAVUP010000170.1:0-2155 GCA_049696835.1 Desulfobaccales bacterium | reverse complement strand
CGAATCTTCCAGCCCCCCGGACCCTTATCCAGGACGATCTTATAGCTCTGGCGCACCAGGGTGTAGTCATAGCTGCGGTGGTCATAGAGCTGGATATTCCAGACGATGTCCGCGGTGGCCTGATTGTCACTCACCCGCTGGACATTGGAGATGCGATAGTTGACTTCCTTGATATCATAGTTCTTCCATAGCTCCAGCTGCCGGTTTTCCAGCTGCCCCAGATGGGGATAGGAGGAGTTGTAGCAGCCCAGCCACTTGTTGATGTCCTTGTTGAGATGGGCGGAGCGGATATTTTCGGCAATTTTTTCCACCTGCCGGCGCAGATCGTCCTGGGGAGACGTGGCGGTGGGAACCGGGGAAGTGATCAGCCGGGTCGGAAGATGGCGCCATATATAAATCCCGCCCACGATCAGGAGGGCCAGGACGATGAGCGACAGAAAACGGCCGGGGCGTCGTTTTCGGCGACGAGCCATATTTTCAGGTCTCCGAGGGTAAAAGAGCGGCGGCCGGTCGGGGGCCTCTGCCTCTTCCTGATTCACCCGGGCCACCCTGAGGGGCAGGCCGCATTCCGTACAAAATTTTTGTCCGGGATAGGTCAGGGTGCTGCAGCGGGCGCAGGGCCTGGCCGCGGCAGAGACAGAGCCTTTCAACAGTTGGCCGCAACGCTGACAGAATCGATGTTCCTCGCCGTGGATCAACTGGCATTGGTTACAATACGGCATATCATTTCACCAACAGTACCATAAAATTGTCTACCATATTCTTCCGCCAAAGGAAAGCAAATTACCAACCCGGCCTCCGGGACTCGCACCGGGGGCGAGGCCGAATCCGTGGGCCTGGGGCATCTGCTCAGGAATTTTGGCGGCGAGCTCCTTCCTCCTGAAGGCAAGATCGACGGTTTAACGCCCCTGAAAAATACGCGCCCCTCTTGACAAGCCTAGGAAAGTTCCGTTATAAATATATGGTTCTGATTCAGGAGTCTTTCACTATGAAAAGTTATACCGCCCGGAGCGGGGAGGTACCGCGTCAGTGGTACGTGGTGGACGCCCAGAACAAGATTCTGGGTCGCCTGGCCAGCCGCATCGCCATGGTGCTGCGGGGCAAGACCAAGCCCACCTTTACCCCTCATATCGACACCGGGGACTTTGTGGTCGTGGTGAATGCCGCGCAGGTGCAACTGACCGGCAGGAAGTTGGACAATAAAATGTATTATCGGCATTCCGGCTATCCCGGCGGATTGAAAGAGATTTCCGCCCGGAAACTGCTCCAGAAGAAACCGGAGGAGATTGTGCGCCATGCGGTCCGGGGCATGTTGCCGAAAAACAGCTTGGGCCGGCATCTGCTGAAGAAACTGAAGATTTACGCCGGGGGTGAGCATCCCCACGCCGCCCAACAGCCGGCGCCCTTTCCATGGGAGGATTAATGGCGGAGCAGGCAACCATCCACGCCACGGGCAAACGTAAGTCCGCGATCGCCCGGGTCTATCTGCGTCCCGGCAATGGCCGGATTATTGTGAATCGGCGGGAGTTTGAAGACTACTTCCCCATGGAGACCACCCGGAACCTGGTGCGCAAGCCCCTGCTCCTGGTGAATGCCGGGTCGGAGTTCGACATCCTGGTCAACGTCCGGGGCGGGGGCCTGGAAGGCCAGGCCGGAGCCGTCAAGCACGCCCTGAGCCGGGCCCTGGCGGTGTTTAACCCGGAGCTGCGCGTCGTCCTGAAAAAGGCCGGTTTTCTCACCCGGGACGCCCGCATCAAAGAGCGCAAGAAGTACGGCCTGCGGGGCGCCCGCCGCGGGTGCCAGTACTCCAAACGGTAAAGGACTGGCGTAATAGTATTTTTTTTGAGGGGAGGGCCGGGGGAAGTCAATTCCCCCGCCCTCCCCTCAAACTCCCCTCCCAACCCCCTGTAAGGGTTGGGGATGGGGGTTTGGGGGAAGGGGTCGGGGCCCTCGGCCCCTAGCCCCTTCCCCTAAGAATCCATATCTTCCATGCCATGAACAAGATCAAGGTCGCCGTCATCGGGGCGTCCGGTTAAGCCGGGCTGGAGTTGGTGCGCCTGTTGGTGCGGCATCCGGGCTGCGAGTTGGCGGCCCTGACGTCCCTGGAATATCCGGGGCGGCCCTTTTCTCAAATCTTCCCGGCCCTGGCCGGGAT
>JBAVUP010000169.1:0-56566 GCA_049696835.1 Desulfobaccales bacterium | reverse complement strand
CCCAAGCCCCCATCCCCAACCCCATACAGGGGGTTGGGAGGGGAGTTTGAGGGGAGTGGGTAAGCAGTAAGCAGTTGTAGGGCCCGTCTTGTGCACCAAATGTGCGTGCCGGGCGCGCCCGACATAGTGGCGCCGGCATCTGCCGATGCAAACGCACCGGCTGGAAGCCTGTGCCACCAAAAATGTCCTTATGTCAGGGAAAATCTGAGATATTCTTCCTGCTAGGATGAGCCCAAGCGGAGCTTGGGCCAAAAATTACGTTCCCAAGCTGGAGCTTGGGAACGAGATAAAAAAAGCCTGTGCCACTGATTTTTTTGCCGAAAACAGAAAACAGAAAACAGAAAACAGAAAACCGAAAACCGACAACTGACAACTGACAACTGGCAACTGGCAACTGACAACTGACTACTGCCCCCTAACATGCCTATTCCCATATCCTACAGCTACCGCAACCTCCTGGCCCGGCGGCTCACCACCTTTCTCACCGCCGCGGGCATGGCCCTGGTGATCTTTGTCTTCGCGGCGGTGCTCATGCTGTCCGAGGGTTTGCGGCGCACCCTGGTGGCCACGGGCTCCTATGACAACGTGGTGGTGCTCCGGGCGGGGTCCGAATCCGAGGTCCAGAGCGCCATTGACCGCTATCAGGCGGGGATCATCGGGGTCCAGCCGGAAGTGGCCCTGGATCAGGAGGGCCGGCGGCTGGCGGCGGATGAGGCCATCGTGCTCATCAACCTGCCCCGGCGGGGCAGCGGCATGCCGGGCAACGTCATCATCCGGGGGGTGCAGCCCGTCTCCCGGGAGTTGCGGCGGGAGGTGCGCCTGGGGGCCGGGCGGTTTCTGAAGCCAGGCTCCAACGAGATCGTGGCCGGGGCCCAGATCGCCCGGCGGTATCAAGGGGCCGGGTTGGGGGAGACCCTGCGCTTCGCCATGCGGGAGTGGCGAGTGGTGGGCATCCTCGAGGCGGGCAACACCGGCTTTTCCTCGGAGCTCTGGGGGGACGTGGAAACCCTGTTGGCGGCCTTCCGGCGCACGGCCTTCTCTTCGGTGACCCTGCGCCTGCGGGACCCCGCGGCCTTTGATGCCCTGAAGGCCCGCCTGGAGAGCGACCCCCGCCTGCCGGTGCAGGTGCTCCGGGAGGTGCAATTCTATGAGAACCAATCCCGGCGCCTGGCCACCTTCATCCGCCTCCTGGGGCTGGCGCTCACCGGCATCTTCGGGATCGGGGCCATCCTGGGGGCCATGGTCACCATGTACGCCCAGGTGGGGGCCCGCATCTCCGAGATCGGCACCCTAAGAGCCCTGGGGTTCAAACGGCATCACATCCTGGCGGCGTTTCTCCTGGAGTCCATGCTCCTGGGTTTCCTGGGCTGGCTCCTGGGGCTGGTACCGGCCGCGCTCTTGAACTTCATCACGCTGTCCACCATCAACTGGTCCAGCTTTGCCGAGCTCTCCTTCAAGTTCGCCCTGACCCCGGGGATCATGCTCAAAAGCCTGCTCTTCGGGGTGGGCATGGGCCTGGTGGGGGGCTTGCTGCCCTCCCTCAAGGCGGCCCGCCTGCCGCTCCTGGAGGCCCTGAGGGCGGTTTAATGTATCGATGGTAGGGACAGGTAACCCCGCCCATGCGCCCTCAATCCCGGCTCGAATATAGACTTTAGATAAGAAGAAAGGGAGGCCCGGGGCCTTCCCGGGCGGGTCGGGGTCAGCGCTCCACTTCATCGGCAAAGCCGGCCAGCGTGGTTTTGTGAAGCCCTGGAGGCAGATTGAACAGCCGCGCGGGCACGCCGCCTTCCTTGATGTTCGTGTATTCCAGGGAAAACTGCCGCTGGCGGCACTCCATTTTGATCGGCAGGCCCAATTTAGGGGCCACCCAGAAGGTCTGGATCTCCAGCCCGGCGGCGCCGGGCACGGAAACCTGAACCTTGTCGGTGTCGTAGCCGTTGAGCCGTTCCTGGCCCACCGAGCGCTTTTGCATCGCTTGCGGGGGAATCTGGATAAACTGGCCGGGCAACCTGATTTTCAGAGGCATTTCCATGTAGGTCCGCGCTTGGGGAATAATCACCCAGACTACTTTCTTGTCCGGGCGCACGATGGTAATGGTCTGCCCTTCTTCATCAATAAAATCCTGGCGCATCTTGCCATCCAGGACATACAGTTTCCCCGGCATGGCCTTGCCGCCATCCTTGACCAGCAACAGGGCGGAAAACTCCGCGCCCCGGGCCGTTCCCGGAACCGTCAGGACCAGCAGCACCCACCAACATCCCAAGAGCCAGCCGATGGCCTTCCAGGGGCGCGCCATAATCGTACCTCCACCCGCAAAAACTGACCCGGTCCGGCCTAAAGTTCCCGGCCGCAGCCGATTCCCTGGCCGGTGAGGTAAGCAAATTCCTCCCCGGCGCAGTCCAGGCAGAGCTTCAGGCCTCCCTGGACCCGGATGCGGGGCTCCATCACCCCTTCGCCGCAGCGGGCGCAGATCTCGGTGGCAAAAATCCGGGCATAGGGCGGCATATGGAGGGTGAGGGTCTGGATCAGGAATTGCTCATCCAGGGGGACCTCCTCCAACTCCCGCCGGGCCACGCCCTCCCACAGGTGATGGAAGCGGTGCTGGTCCTCCGGGGAGCCCTGGCGCTGGACCACCACCTTCTCAAACAACGGCCCCGCCGCCGGATAACGGGCAAACATATGTTCCCGGAAGTCGGGGTGCACCACCAGGCGCACCGCAGCGCCGTCCTGGCGCCGGGCCACGGTGACCGCGGTCTTGCCCAGGTCTTTGTAGATGAGGCCGTTGTTGCCGAAGGTGCAGCCGGTAACCGCCTGGATGCCGTCGGTGAAGCAGTTGTTGCACTCGACGATGGCCACCACCTCTTCCATGCCGGTATTCTCCTGATTCAAATAAGTCATGCCGTACTGGCCGGCCTTGACCCCCAGGGCGAGATAAGGGCAGAGGTGTCCGTGGATGGTCTCGGCGTGGCGCAATAAGCCGGGCAGGTCTTCACGGCGGATCATGGTTTCGACGGCCTGGCGCGGCGAGGCGTGTTCGTGCATGGCGGTGGATCCTTTCTGAAAAATTAGGATTTGTAGGCGGAGGACCGGGGGAAAGCAATTTCCCCGCCCTTTCCCAAAAACGGTTCACCAGATAATCCGCACCCCTCCCAGGTCTTGAATGGAAAAGGTCAGGGTGTGCGTCAACGAACCCATAAACATCATGTTCTTGGGAATGTCCAGTTCTCGGGAGAGGGCGTCCACGGCCTCGGGGGTGAACTGGCCTTTCCGGGCCTGATACTCGATTTTCAGGTCAGGATGCAGTTCTCGAATGATGCCGATATTCCGGTGAATGGTTAATTCGACTTCTGGGTCATCCTGGGCATAGAGGCGGTAAATCAAGACGTTCTGGCAGTCTTCGTTGTGGCTCAGGTAATTGAAGGCCTTGATCATGCGGTCCAGGCTACCCAGGCCCACAAACACCACAGCCCGGATATTGGTGATCTCCACGATCCTCTCTTCTACGCCCTCCCGCCAATGGGAAAAGCGCGTCAGCACCCGGTCGATGAGGGTCAGAATCCATTTGAGGATGGGAATGCGCATGTACATGGCGATGCCGCCCAGGACCGCCGGGATAAAGTAGATGGCAAAATAGCCCAGGAAAACGAAATTGATGGCCAGGTTCCCCAGGATTCCCAGGGAGGTGGCGATCACTCCCAGGACAACCGCTGCCCACCCGGCTCGGTAGGTGCGCTTCAACTCGGGTCGGTTGACCTTGAGCAGGATATTGCCGATCCCGAACAGGGTCATGACTCCGAGAAAGGAGATGGTGTACACCCCCGCCAGGGACAGCAACTCCCCCCGGGTGAGGTAGAGGATGGAGATGCACAGGGTCATGAACCCCAAAATGATGAAGGGGAAACTGCCGCGCCGGGTCTGCTTGAGGAGGAACTGGGGAAAGCACTGGTCCAGGGTCATGCGGTGCACCAGGCCGCTCACGCCCACGTAACTGGTGAGCACCGCGCCGGAGAGCACCAGGAAGGCGTCCACCACGATGAGGGTGTGCAGCGGTTCGCCCCCCACCATCAAGCCCATTCGGCTCACCAGGTCGTCCTTGGCCCCGACGATCTCCGGCACCGGCAGGAGTCCCAGGGCGAGCAGGGCGATGAGGGGATTAAAAACGGTCACCGCCAGCCACATGTTGCGCAGGGTCAGGCGGAAGACCCCGGGGCGCTGTTGCTCCACGTAATTGGCGGAGGACTCAAAGCCGCTTACCCCCAACATGGCCGCGGAAAAACCCAGGAACAGGGCCTTAGGCCAATAAACCTCCTGGTGCAGGAGAGACAGATTGGACCACCACAGGGTGGTGAGATTGACGGTGGAAAAAATCCAGATGACGAACAGGCTCAGGGTCGCCAGATGGAGAAGGAAAATCGCCAGGGCCACCCGGGCCGAATCCGTGATCCCCAGGATGGTCAATCCCGCAAAGACCAGGAGCACCAGGGCCGTGCCCTCCATGGACGGCAGGATCGGTGCGAGGGTTTTTAAATATTCGACTGCGGTCTTGGCCGAGATTACCGCGGTGGCCAGGTAGGACAGGAGCGTGAGGCAGGCGGCGAAAGAGGCATCGAACTTCCGGGTGCAGTTGAGCAAGCAGTTATAGGCGCCGCCGTCCAGGGGCAGGGCCTCCACCACCTCGGTATAGATCTTGCGGTAAAGATAGAGCACCCCGGCGGCCAGCAGCAGGGCCAGGGGCGCCAGGGCGTGGGCATAGACGATGGCGATGGCCGACACATAGAGGCAAGAGGAGGTGATGTCATTGCCGCAGATGGCAGTGGCATGCCAGGGGCCCAACCGCTCCTTCTTGGCTTTGCCCTGGATAAGCTCCTCCGGGGTAGGCTGCTCCACCGCCAGGGGAGCGGTGATCTCGGCGTCGCGCATGGAAGTGTATTTAATAGATTTTTCAGGTTTTGTCGATGTTTTCCTCATGTCCCGGCCGGATTGGTGCCAGGGACAATTTGGTGCTGAGAATCGCACCGCATCCGATGCCAAGGCCTGCGCCCTGATCGTCATCGGGCGCACCGGAATAATACGGCATCATAAGAACTCCGTCATAGAGGGCGCTCTTAGCATACATGGCGGGCCCTGAATCCCACTCCACCAAACCTTTCCTGATTGTGCACGGTTCTAAAGATATCTCAACAGCCGGAATTATGAGCCAGTCTGAGGAGACGATGGAGGATGGTTGGTCGGCTTTTTTTCTGATTTTTCCCCGGCGGCTCTCTTGGCCAAACCCTTCTTTTCAGCTATGGGGACTTTGGTGGTGTAGTGCATGACGAATTCGAAACTGGGAAACCGGCGCGGCAGACGCAGCATATTGAAATACATCACCCCGATGGAGAGCCGGTCTAACCACGATGACAGGGGCCAGCCGATGTACACCACCACGCGGCGCTGAGGAAATTCGGATTCTACCAGCTGCAAGACGCCGACTATCTCTTGAAACAGGCTCAGTTTGAAAAGGGGAAAACGAAAATGATTGGGGGCGACCTTGGGGGGAATGCCGGCCAGGGGAGAATAAAAGGTTATAAAAACGCTGTTCTTTTCACTGATCCCCTGCTCTTTACTTTCCAAGCCGGGGGCCTTTTCTGCCATCCCATGTTTCGCCTCTTCAGCCCGGCGGAAAAAGATATACACCGCGCGGGTTCTGCATTCCGCCAGATATGCGACCATCTTCTCGGCGGCATCGGCCTTGGCGATCTCCTTGATTTCCGGAGCCCGCCGCCGGGCGACCAGAAAGCCGGCAATCAGCACCAGGGTGGTGACCGTGGCCCAGAGCAAAATCCCCTGGGTCTTCACTGCCGCCAGGAAGCCAAAGCAGCTTACCAGAATGATCCACAGGATGAGGGTGCCGAGACGGCTGTTATGATATTTAATCTCGGTCGTACCCATGGAATAACGGTAAATGAGCAGTGAGCCCATGTTAATGCAAAAGCTGGCCACTAGGCCGATGGCGTACATGTCCGCCAAGATTGACTGCTGGGCGCCGGTGATGAGAATGATGGCCGAGAAGAAGGTGGCGTTCAACAGATGAACCCGATACAGGGAGTCACGCCGATTGAGGGCAATGAGCCAATTTAATCTATATCGCCGGGCCAGCCGTTCCAAAAGTTCGCTGGAGGCCACAAACGCGGTATTGACCGCCATCGTCAGGGTGAAGGCGGCCACTGCGGCCACCAGGACCCCGAAGGCCCAACCATTCAAGATGGTGGCATAATGAGGGATGAGGTCCGTTTCATGTCGGCCGATATCAATGGGCGCGGTTAATGCCAGGGCCGCGATGACGGGCGTTGCTATCCCCACGGTGAGGGCCAGAAACCAATAAGCTTTTTTGATTTCCCTCCACTCGCGCACCAGGCCCGAGGTCTGGATCACCGATTCAATCCCGGAATAAGCCAGGATGCAGTAGGCAATGTGGGTGACGAAGGTGCCGTATTGCGTCAGCCATGACCCCTGCTCCATTTCACCAACGGCGCTGGAAAACGAAATTTTAAGACGGGCCCAAGAACCGAACCTCCCAAAGTCTACAAGGCCTGAAACAATCAGGCTCAAGACGACGAAGCTGGCCACAACGAAAATCCCGAAGGTAAAGCGGGCATTCTCTCTGATGCCGGCGATGTTCAGCCCGGCGATAAACCAGAGAATCCCCAGGGGCAGGAACATCGTGAGATTGGGGGACTGGGAGTAAGGCGTGAAGGAGATGGCATTGCCCACCGCACTCACCGAAGAAAGACAGGCGGTAAGGGCGTAATCCACCATAATGGAGGCTACGGCCACAAAGGAGACCAGCGGCCCCAGGACAAAGTAAGAAAAAGAATAAACCCCGCCGCCGATGATATTGTGGTGCTCCAGGATTTCGGCGATCTCGGTGTACCTGGTGGACATGAACCGCATCAGCAGGCTGGTTAAAGCGATGAAGACCAGGGCGCTGCTGCCGATAAAGCGGTGAGCTTCGGCCGGCGCATAAAAGACGGACGTGAACTCATCCATCAAGGTGATCACCCCTATGGCCAGCCAGGTCAACCACCACCGCCGTTTCTGGCGAGAAGCCAGCAATTCCCGCCGGGTTAGCAGAAAGATAAAGAGACCCACCAGGAATAGATTGAGCCCTATGAGGGTGATGGTTTTCATCCAGCTCTCCCGCTAAAATGAAACAATTAAGTCGGCCGCAGGGGTTTTGGGTTGGCCATGCTTGTTTGTTAATTATTCTTGGCGGCGGTGTCGAGGACTACGGCTGCTTTTTTGAGGAAAAACCGGGTGCTAAAAAGAGAGGGGGGCAGGCGCAGTAAGACGAATGGCCGATCAAATTAGAGGCGCCACGACAGAAAAGGGGCGCCTTGCCGGTTTAGCCACCGGCGCCGGGCGGCGTAGTCCGGCACCATGGCGGCCACCTGGCTCCAGAAGCGGGGGTTGTGGCCGGGAACGGTCAGATGCGCCAACTCATGGGCCACCACGTAGTCGATGATCTCCGGGGGCAGCATGATGAGGCGCCAGTTGAATCTGAGGGTGCCGTCGGGGTGGCACTCCCCCCAGCGCCGCTTCCAGGCCTTCAGCTCCACCGGGCCCGGGACCAGGCCCATGGGGGCCTTAAAATGGCTGACCCGCTCCTGGAGCAAGCCTGAGGCCCGCTCCCGGTACCAGGCCTGGAGGAGGGGCCAGACCGAGGCGCCACCCTTAAGCCGCGGCACCCGGATCTCGCCGGGTTCCAAGGTAACCCGGCTGCCGTCCTTGGGGTGGAAGGTCAGCCGATGCGGCCGTCCCAGAAAATAGGCCTCGCCTGCCTTGATCCGGCTCCAGGCCGCCTGTCTTTCCGCCACCTTCGCTTCAATCCAGGCCCGATGTTTCTCTAAAGCCCGGGCCAGGTTGGCCTGGGAGGTGCCCCGGGGCAGGGTGACCACCACCTGCCCGGCAGCGGTCACCTGGATGCCGATGCTCCGCCGCCGTGGACTGACGCGGTATTCGATGTTGAGATCGTTCAGGTTGGTCATAAGTACCTGTTTGGTTAGCCTTGAGAAAAAGCATGGTGCGCAGTGCGCACCCGACACTTCTTATTATCCTATAATAAGTTTTCGGAGGAGGGTACCTCTATGTGTACCCTCTGCGGGCAGACACGTTGAGGTTCCCCCCTTTCCCCCCTCACACCACCACATAAAAAGGGCGGATTAAGTCTGGGCTGAAGGCCCGGGCTTAATCCGCCCAGTAAAGGGTTGGGAGGGGGTGTGGGGGAGGGCAGGGAGCACTTACGAACCTCCCTGGCCCTCCCCCACAATCCTGCCTTACAACCGGTACCGCTCCTCCACGATCTTTTCCACTTCTTCTTCCGTGGGCATGGTGTCCCGGTAGCCGGCCATGTACTGGCTCCGGAGCCAGCGGAAGAGGCTGACGGTCTCGTTCACCCGGACGATCTCGGGAATGTCGCCGCTCTTCACGGTCTTGATGTGCTGGTTGTACTGGCCCATTATGGAGACCACGTCGAAGAAGGTGGCGGCGTCCCGTTTGATGCCCCGCTTGAAGGACTTGCCCTCCTTGGGATAGATCAGGTCGGGGGCGGGGTTGCCCGAGAGGTCGAGGCGCTGGAAGGGCCGCCGCACCGCCACCTGCCATTTCCGGGACTCCACCATCATCCGGGAGATCATCGGACCGGCCCAGTCGGGGGTGACGTGGCCCGTGGGGCAGGCGGAGAAGAACTCCACCATGGAGGGGCCGTTGTAAGCGATGGCCTCCTTCAGGATCTTGATGGCGTAGAAGGGGTTGTCGATGGTGAGCTTGGCCGCGTAGACGTGGGAGATGGCCATGGCCTGGCTGATGATCCGGCGGTGCAGGGTAGTCTTGCCGGCGTACTTCCTGCCGATGGGGGAGGTGGAGCGGTCGGTCCCGAAACGGGTGGCCCCGGATTTCTGCATGCCGGTGTTCATGTAGCCTTCGTTGTTGAAGATCACCCAGGTGATGTCAAAGTTCTCGCCCAGGGCATGGTTGAAGGGGCCGTTGCCGATGTCGTAGATGGCGCCGTCCCCGGCAAAGACGATGAGCTTGGTAAGCACGCTTTTGTAACGGTTCTGATAGGCCTGGTCCAGGGCAAACTTGGCTCCCAGGGCGGCGGCGGAGGCGGTGCCGAAGCCGTAATGGCCCGAGGGGTACATCCGGGTGTTGAAGGGGTTCACCAGTTCCGAGACCTGGTCGCAGCCGGTGGCGTTGATGGAATAGATGTTAAAGCCGTGATCCAGCATGTGTTCGATGGCCCGCTTGTTCTTCTCCGACAGGATCTTCAGGCCCTGGTAGAAGGTGGCGATGCCCTGGGGGTTGTTGCGCAGGGACTCCGCCGCGAAGAAGGTCAGCAGGTTGATAATCCCCTCGGAGCAACCCGGGCATAGGGTGTGCTTGCCGGGGTAGAGCTTGGACAAGACGAAGAGCACCTGGTGGTTGAGGGAGAGCTTGTCCACGTACGGGGCCAGGTTGACGGTGTTGTCCCATTCCCGGCAGGCTTCGGGGAGAAAGTCCTCATCTCTCACCGCGTTTTTGTCCGCCATTTTCAGGGCGTCGGTGGGGCACACCTGGGCGCACACCCCGCAGCCCTTACAGGCGGCGGGGTCGGCGTTGAGATTCAGGGCGAAGCGCTCCCAGGGGATGCCCTTGGGCGGAGTCTTAAACTTCTTGAAGTATCGGGCCGCTTCGTCCACCGGCCGGTCGGTGACCGTGGAAATGAGGGCCGAATCGGGGCACGAGGCGGTGCACAAGCCGCAGGCGATGCACTTGGCGGGGTCATAAACCGGCAGCTGGGCGCCGATGAAGCTCATATCCCGGTAGCGGCTGGTGCCCGCCGGCACGATGGGCAGGAAATGGTCCCAGGGGACTTTCTTGCCATCCAGGATGGGCTTGATCATATCCTGGTAGAAGACCTCCTGGTAATTCTCCGTCAGGTTCACCGGTTTGATGATGCCCATCTGGTCTTTGTCGGCGAGGACCACCGGGAGCCCCGCGGTTCTCGGACCCTGGCCGAAGTTCTCTGGCAGCGGCGGGGTGTAGGCGGGGGTGGTGGCGTCCAGGGCCAGGGCCCCGGGGGCTTTTTCGCTGACGTGGCCGGAGGCCAGGTCGGCGCCGTACTTGAGCAGGGAGATGTTGGACTCCAGCATTTCCCGCTTCTTGGTGCCCAGTTTCTTTTCCAGGATTTTCTTGAACCGGTGCTCGAATTCGCGCTCGGGCAGGATGCCCATCTCCCGGTTGATAAGGCCCAGGAAGGCGGCGCCGGGGAGGTTCCGGTTCAGGTGCTGGAGGGCGGCCCGGGTGCCATCGATGGTCATGAGCTTGATCTGCCGGTACTTGATGAGGGACTGCACCTGGGCCAAAAAGGTGGCCATGAGGTCGTAGCAGCTCTTGGGGGAGTTGATTACCAGCAGGCCGTTTTCTTTCAGACCGCCCACATACTCCCTCAAGATCTGGTCCGAGAGGAACTTCTCATTGAAGAAGGCCAAGACGTCCCGTTCCGTCAATTCCGAGGCGTTGCGGATGGGTTGGGAGGAGATGCGCAGGTTCATAAAGACCGGGGCGCCTTTGCGGGCCGCGCCGTAGCGGGCCCCGGACTGAATGTATTTCTTGCCCGTGCCGATGTCCTGGGCGTAGATGAGGGCCGCGGACTCCAGCGCGGTTTTAACGCCTTCGGCGCCCACGCCGATGAAGGTCATGCCCAACTCACGTTCCAGGTAGCCGGGCAGGGGGGTGGGCCGGAGCGTCAGGGGGCCCTCGATGCCCACGTAAAAATCCCGCTGGAAGCGCCGCTTCTTTTCGTAAAAGGAGAGCATGTTCTCCACCACCGCGGCGGCGTCGTACTTGTTGAAGTCCTTACTGCCCAGGCCGTAGACCCCGTGAAACAGGGTGGGCATGTCCTCCCGGCCGTAGATGCGATGCTCCTTCTTGCCTTCCCGGCCGGCCCGGAGGGAGATTTGCAGCGAGGCCTGCACGTCCGCCAACAGGAGTTGGTTATGGGCGGTGCCGGTGCGCTCCAGGACGGAAATCACTTTGGCTTTACGCATGCCGTAAGCCAGTTCTTCGTAGCAAGGCGGATTGAACAGCACCGGCCGCACCACGCCGATCTTGTAGCCCTTCACATCCCGGTAGTAATCCACCACATCCTTAACCACGCCGGCGGCGGAGCCCAGGATGACCACCACCATATCGGCGTCTTCGGTGCGGTAGCACTCCACCACCTTGAGGTTGGTGCCCAGAATCCGGTTCATGACGTTCATGGCCAGAATAAAACCCCGCCGGAAAAAGCGGTAGGCCAGGTCCTGGGCCACCTGTCCTTCCATGGTGAGGTCCGTATCGGTGAAGGTGCCGGTGAGGGTGCCGTGCTCGAAATCAGGCTGATAGATCCGGTTGGGCGGCCCTACGTAATACTCCAGGAAGGCGTCGGAGAGTTCCTTGATGTTTTCGATGGCGTGGCTCTTGATGAAACCGTCGCCGATGACCATGGTGGGCAGCATCACCTGCTTGAGCTCGCTCACCTTGAAGGCCACCGGCAACAGATCATGCAGCTCCTGGTTGTCCTCGGACACCAGTTGAGCCCAGCCGGCGTTGCGCACCGCGTAGAAATCGGTGTGGCCGCAGTGGATGCTCAAAGACCCCTTGTTGACCTCCCGGGCCATGATGGTCATGATCACCGGCAGGCGCTTGCCGGCCACGGAAAAGAGGTTTTTGGTCTTAAGCAGCAGGCCCTGGGACGAGGTGTTGTCGGCATAGCGGCCGCCCTGGCAGGCCATGGCCTCCACCGCGGCGATGGCCGAGAGCTCGTCGGAGGGCTGAAAATACATGAGTTCGTTGCCGAAGAGGTTCTTCTGGCCGTTGGCCGCCACCCGGGCAAAGTTTTCGGCAATGGGCGTGGACGGGGTGATGGGGTAGCCGCAGAGACCGTCGACCAGGCGGGTCAATACCGAGATCGCCGCTTGATTGCCGTCCATCAGGACATCCTGGCGTTTCCGCACATTCTCGAGCATCTTCTCGGGGATGGAGGTCAGATCAAAGGCAAAGAGTTCCCGGGCGTCAAAGCGCTCCCATTCGGTGGGCCAGTCAATGGGGAGCACCTGGCCTTTCTTGATCTGCCGCAGCCGATGGTAGGGGAGCTGCTGGCGCAGGGTATCGATCTCGGTGCTGGGTCGCATAGGGCCGTTCTCCTTTACCAGAATCTCATGCTATTTTTATCTCAGAAAAATAATGACTTGGCAATGAAATTTCCATTGATTCATTGAATTATCCTTCAAAAAAAAGTAATTTAATAAATGAAGGATAATTATGGAAGCCGAGTATGCTTTCCGAGAATGGCAGGAGAATCAGCGCCGCACCCTGGAGCGGGCCATCCAGGCTTACCGACACTATCAGGACGCCTTGAAAGACTGCCGGCCCTTCAAGGGCGGCATGCACTGGAAGAAGATCAAGGGCAGGGAATACCTGTATCAATATCGGGATCGCTACGGGCATGGCCGCAGCCTGGGGCCCCGGTCTCCGGCCACGGAGGGCATTTGGGCCGAATTTACGCGGCGACGCCGGGAGGTGGCCGCCCGCCTGCGCACCCAACGCCAACGGTTGGCGGAGGCGGCCAGGTTCTGCCGGGCGGCATTGATTCACCGGGTTCCCGACCCGGTCACCCGGATCTTGCGGCATCTGGAGCCCGGCGACTTCTCGGGGGCGCCGCTCCTGGTGGTCGGCACCCAGGCCCTCCATGCCTATGAGTTTGCCGCCGGGGTCTTTATCGACGCTCCCAAGACCTCGCCCTTCTGGTCCTGGACCGCCAGCCGCCTCACCCTGGCGACCGCGGCGGAGCTGGCCCCGGGCGAATTCCTGCGCCGGCTGCGCCGGGCGGATCGCTCCTTTCAGCTCCTCCCTGGCGACGACCTGGCGGCCGTCAATAAAGCCGATTTTACCGTCAGGCTCTTGAGACCTCCCACGATCCGGTCCCAGCCCCGGCTCAAACCCAAACACGTCCCGGGCGCCAAGATCCCGGTGGCCACCGGCGATCTGACCGCGTTGGTGGGCTCTCCCGAATTTTCCCAGGTGGTCATCGGGCAGCGCGGCGATCCGGTCATCATGGTGGTTCCCGATCCCCGGGCGCTGGCCCTGCATAAGCTCTGGCTGAGCCAACAACCTGAACGGGAGGCCTGGCGGCAAAACCGGGACCGCCTCCAGGCCACGGCCCTGGCGGAGCTGATCTTGCGGTACCTCCCCCAGTATCATTTTTTTTCTGCAGAGCTGTGCCTGTTTCCGGCGGAGGTGGGTCGCCAGGTGGAGCAGCTCGTGGAAGGATACGATTTGACCGACCTGGAAGTGGAATCCTGAGCCCCCAAGCGGCCTCCTAGTAAAGGCCGGTAAGTCCATACCTTTTTCATCCGAAGTGGCCCCATGGGCCGGGCAAGTTTGCACGCCCCGAGTTCATGCTTATATTTGAAAAAACGCCGATGTCCCGGAGGATGACGCATGGATGGGACGGCCCACATCTTGCTCTCCCGGTTACAGTTTGCCTTGACCACCATGTTTCACATCACCTGGGCGGCGACCTCCGTCGGCCTCAGTGCTTTCTTGGTGGTGATGGAGGGCCTGTGGCTGAAGACCGGGGATGACGCCTATTACCACCATACCCGGTTCTGGGGTAAGCTTTTTCTCCTCAACTTCGCCGTGGGCGTGGTCAGCGGCGTCCCCCTGGAATTTCAGTTCGGTACCAACTGGGGGCCCTTCGCCGCGGCCACCGGCGGTTTCTTCGGCAACGTCCTGGGCTTTGAAACGGTGTTGGCCTTTATGCTGGAAGCGGGATTTTTGGGCATCATGCTCTTCGGCTGGCAGCGGGTATCCCGGCAGGTCCACTTTTTCGCCACCGGCATGGTGGCCCTGGGGGCGTCCTTATCGGCCTTCTGGATCATGGTGGCCAATTCCTGGATGCAGACCCCGGCGGGCGGGCATTGGCAAGCGGGCCGCTATGTCTCTACCAGCTTCTGGGGTAGCCTGTTCAGCCCCGATATGCCCTGGGGGGTGTCCCACATGTGGGTGGCCTGCCTCGAGTCCACCCTGTTCATCGTGGGCGGCATCAGCGCCTGGTACATGGTGAAAAACCGCCAGGTGGAATTCTTCACCAGGTCCCTCAAGGTGGCGTTGGTGGCCGCCATTATTATCACGCCCCTGCAAATCTACCTGGGGGACGGCTCCGGCCGCAGCGTGTATCGGACCCAGCCGACGAAACTGGCGGCCATTGAATCGCTCTGGTATACCAACCCGCCGGGACAGGGGGCGCCCTTTAAGCTGCTGACCTGGCCCGACGAAGACAAGGCAGACAATGCCTGGGAATTTCTTAGAATTCCTGACGGCTTGAGCCTCTTGGTCACCCATACCTTCACCGGACGGGTACAGGGTCTCCGGGATTTCCCCCGGGAAGACTGGCCGCCCATATTGCCGACCTTCTATGGCTTCCGGGTCATGGCGGGTATCGGCTTTCTGTTTTTCTTCCTCATGCTCTGGACGGTGTGGGGTTGGCGCAAAGGCAGGCTAAACCCTGAGAATATCGGTCAGCAAAAATGGCTGCTTTACGCCTGGGTAGCCGCCATTCCTCTGGGTATCCTGGCCATTGAGGCGGGCTGGGTCACCCGGGAGGTGGGCCGCCAGCCCTGGGTGATCTACGGATTGTTGCGCACCGCCGACGGGGCATCCCGCCTGCCCGCGGTCACCGTGGGCACCTCGCTGTTTGTCTACGGCGCCATCTATAGCATTCTGTTCATCGCTCTCATGGTCTTCGCCCGGCGCCTCATCCAGCGGGGGCCGGATCTCTCCCGGCCGGTGCCGGGCAAGACGGCCTTGGGCGGAGGAGCGTGGCCATGGCAATGATGCTCCCGGACATCTGGTTTGCCATTATCGGTTTCATCCTGTTCCTGACGGTGGTGTCGGACGGTTTCGATCTGGGCATCGGCATCCTGTCGCTGTTCACCCAAGATGAGAACCGCCGCGCCATCCTCATGGGCAGCATCGGCCCGGTCTGGCACGCCAACCTTACCTGGCTGGTGGTCCTGGGCGGCTTGTTCTTCGGCGCCTTCCCGCTGGCTTACGGGGTGATCTTTTCCGCCCTCTATATCCCCGTGCTCGTGATGATCTTCGCCATGGCTTTTCGGGGGGTATCGTTTGATTTCCGGGAGGAGGCCCGCGACAAGGGCCCCTGGAATCTGGCCTTCGGCCTGGGAAGCCTCTTGGCCACCCTGGCCCAGGGCTTTGCGGTGGGAGGCTTCTTGAGCGGCCTCCAGATGGATGGGACCACGTTCGCCGGCGGCGTCTGGGACTGGCTCAATCCCTTTGCGGCCCTGGTGGCCCTGGGCCTGCTTTTCGCCTACATTCTCCTGGGGGCCGCCTATCTCATCATGAAGACCCAAGGGGAGGTGCAGGCCGACAGCTACCGCTACGCCCAGGTGGGGGCCTGGTCACTGCTGGTCCTGGCCGTGGCCCTGGTCGGGTGGTCTGTCTATAAATATCCGTTCCTGGCCCGCAAGTGGTTCACCTGGCCGGAAGCCGCCCTCACCAGCCTTCCCCTGCTGCTGGCCGCGGTGGCCTTCATCCTGCTCGTGCGCAGCCTCCTGACCCTCCGGGAGACCGCCCCCTTTGTCTGGAGCCTGGTCCTCTGCGCCCTGGCCACGTTGGCCGTGGCCGCCAGCATCCACCCCTATGTCATTCTGCCCACCGTCACCTTAACGGCGGCGGCCTCCCCCACCCCGACCCTGGTGACCATGCTCATGGTGGTCAGCGTCATCCTGCCGGTCATGCTGATCTACAACGGCTACCAGTACCGGGTGTTCCGGGGTAAGACCACCGGCGGCTACGGTGGCTACGAAGAGTGAGCTACTTGAGGGGAGGGCCGGTGGAGTAGCCAGTTAAAATTTTGCATGGTGGGCCGTGCCCTTTATTCTGAGAATTTTGCAGAGGTCTCATAAAGGAGTTATAATTTATGTAAGGTTTGCCTTGTTCCCTTGGGCCGGCGGAAGCCTGCGGCGGACACCCCAGGGAATGTGAGCGAACCGGACTGATCGACGACATAACGCTGCAACCATTTCCAGGATGGGGGCCGAGATCGCCGTCCTGGATTTTTTATGAAGGTGAAAGTTTGCTATGGATAATCAAGCTACCCGAGCTTTAAAGCTCATTGCAGGTCAAGGCTGGGAGGAGCCCGGCCAGGGACGCGGCGAAGTCAAGGCGGCGGAATCCTCGGACCTGGAACTCCTGGACGCTTACTCCCGGGCGGTCATCCAGGTGGTGGACGCGGTGGGCCCCGCGGTGGTGGGCATCTCCGTGGGCCGATCCACGGCCCGGCAGGATCAATCCCAAACCGGGGCCGGTTCGGGCGTGGTCATCACGCCGGACGGCTATGTCCTGACCAACGATCACGTAGTCCACGGCGCCGGGCAGGTGGTGGTGCAGCTCTCCGACGGCGCCAGCCAGCCCGCCCACCTCATCGGCACCGATCCGGCCACCGATCTGGCGGTGATCCGGGTGACGGCCGCTTCGCTCCCCCACGCCACCCTGGGAGATGCCGCCGGGCTCAAGGTGGGCCAGCTGGTGATCGCCATCGGCAACCCCTTCGGGTTTCAATCCACCGTGTCCACCGGGGTGGTGAGCGCCTTGGGCCGGGCCCTGCGCAGCCAGGCAGGGCGCCTCATCGAGAACATCATTCAACATACTGCCCCCCTCAACCCGGGGAATTCCGGGGGACCGCTGGTGGACTCCCGGGGCCGGGTGGTGGGGGTCAACACGGCCATCATCGCCATGGCCCAGGGCATCGGCTTCGCCATCCCCGCCACGACCGCCAAGTGGGTGGTGTCCCAACTGCTCCTGCACGGCCGGGTGCGCCGCGGCTTTTTGGGGCTGGCGGGACGGCCGCGTCCCCTGGAACGCCGCCTGGTCCGGTTCCATCAACTGCCGGGCGACTACGCGGTGGAGGCCATTTCCGTCGATCCCCATGGTCCGGCAGGGCAGGGGGGCCTGCGGGAAGGCGACCTCATCGTGGCCATCAACGGCCAGGGCGTCGCCAACGTGGACGACATGCACCGCTTCCTGGCGGAGTGGCCCGTGGGAGAACCGGTGAGCCTCACCGTCATCCGGGGCCGGGAGCGCCTGGACCTGAAGGTCGTCCCGGCGGAAGCCCAAACCCCCGCCCCCCGACGCCGGGCGGGGTGAGGGGACAAAGCGATTTTTGAGGGAGGGGGCGAGGGGGCCGCGGCCCACTTACAGTCCTCCCTCAAACTCCCTCCCCCAACCCCTTATAGGGTGGTCATGCGGAACTATAGCATTGCCATAAATTTATGCAGATGCCTGATTTTTAAATCCCCCTAAATCCCCCTTTTACAAAGGGGGACTTTATTAGCACATTCCTTATAGTTCCCCCCTTTGCTAAAGGGGAGTTAGGGGGGATTTGGTTTTTGGGGCAGGAAGAAATTTTTGGCACTCGCTATAACCGCTCGAACCAGAAAGGGAGTCGCACGATGGGAACCGCAAAGCCGGCTCTAACCGGGAAAGGCGCCATCAAGGTAATCATGACTCTCATGGTCCTGGCGGCGTTTTCCCGTGCCGTGGCCTACGCCCTGCCCCCAGCCATGAGTCCCCCAGAACTCCAAAAGCGCTCGGACCTGGTCATCGAGGGCCGGGTTACCAAGGTCTGGCCCTACAGCCAGTGGCTGGCCTCTGTGCAAAACGGCGGCTGGGGGAAAGCAGGGGAGGACCTGCTGCGCCAGGCGCCGGCCACGGACCGGGAGATGCTCCAGCAGGTGCGCAATTTTCCCTACAAGGGGTCCCGGGCGGTCGTCGACGGCGTCTACCTTGCCGAGGTGCAGGTGGCGCGAGTGCTGAAGGGGGAGGCGAAAACCGTGATCTTCATCCCCTTTGTCCGCTACCATTTCCTGCCCGGCCAGATGATCATCGGGGGCTGGTCGGAAAGAAACTACCAGCAGGGGGACCACTTGCAGATGTATCTGATCAAAAACGGTCCATTCTTCGAATCCACCTGGTGGAACGCCGCCAGTCCGATGCCATGATTTGCGGGGAGGGTGGTTCCCCCGCCCTCCCCTCAAACTCCCCTCCCAGCCTCCTGTAAGGGTTGGGGATGGGGGTTTGGGGGAAGGATAGTAAGTGGCCGTGGGCCCCCAGTCCCTTCCCCCAAATAATCAGGGAATCACGGGATCAGCACGATCTTGCCGTAGGCGGTGGTTTCCAGGATTTCGTGGTGGGCCCGGGGGGCCTCGGCCAGGGGCAGTTCTTTACCGATAATGGGTCTCAGGGTGCCGTTGGCCAGGCCGGCTCCCAGGGCGGCGTGGATGCCGGCGGTCTCCCGGTCGCTGGCGTTCCAGATATACATGCCCATGATGCTGGTCTCTTTGGCCACGGTGTCCCGGGGATCGATGGTGACGGTGCCCCGGGTGCCGATGACCACCACCCGGCCGCGGTTGGCCAGGATCTTCAGGTCATCTCCCAGGTTCTCTTTGGCCAGCATCTCCAGGATGATATCCACCCCCCGCTGGTCGGTGAGGGCCATGACCTGCTCATAATGACCGGGGTCGTGGTGGTCCAGGACGTAGTGGGCCCCCTGCACCGTGGCCAGGTCCAGGCCTGCCTCGGTGCCGGCGGTGGCGATGATGGTGAGCCCGAAGGCGGCGGCCAGTTGCACTGCGGCCACGCCCACGCCGCCGCTGGCGCCGTGGACCAGCACCACTTCGGGTGGCACTGCCCGGGCCCGGTGGAACAGGGCGCGGTAGGCCGCGGCGTAGGGCACGGTGACCCCGGCTCCCTGGGCGAAGGTGACGCCTTCCGGCAGCGGATGGACCCGGTTCTCGGGGCACAAGGTCTTTTCGGCATAAGTGCCGCTGAGGCTAAAGGAGGTGTACACCCGGTCGCCCAGCTCCACCCGGGTTACGCCGGGGCCCATGGCTTCCACGATCCCGGCGGCGTCGGTGCCGGGGGTGTAGGGCAAAGCAGGCCCCTGGGGATAGATGCCGGCCCGGATATAGGTTTCCACCGGGTTCACCCCGACTGCGTAGACCCGTACTAAAACCTCGCCGGGTCCGGGCTCGGGCTCGGGCACGTCTTCCAGGCGCATGACTTCCGGATCACCGTAGGCGTGGACGCGGATTGCCTTCATGGTCTTCTCCTGCTTAGTTTCTGAGGGAGGGGGCGGGGGAAAACTTACGAAAAACTTCCCCCGGCTCTCCCCTCAAATCTAATCTAATCCCTCTTGACGGCCACCGCCAGGATGCCCAGCATTTTTTGTTCCAGGCAGCCCGCCAGCGTGAAGCCCTCGCCGGCCAGGGCCCGGTGCAGGTCATGGCTGCAAAAGCGGTCGTGTTCCGGGTGCAGAAAGAGGCGCCGGGCCAGGAAGTTCTGGTAGAGCTGGGGGTAAAACTCCTCCAGGCAATAGATACCGCCGGGGCGCAATACCCGGGCGATTTCCTTCAGCCCGGCGCGCCAATCCGGCAGATGGTGGAGCACGCCGAAGCCGAAGATCACGTCCAGGGCAGCGTCCCGGTAAGGCAGCATTGCGGCATCGCCCACGTAGAGGGAAATCTTGTCCCGGTGTTCCGCCTGGAGGTATCTGCCGGCCAGGCGGATCATCGCCAGGTCCAGGTCGAAGGCGTGCAGGGTGGCGGGGTGAAACTCCGCCTGGAGGAGGCGGGCCCCGGCCCCCCGGCCGCAGCCGATCTCCAGGACCCGGGCCTGGGGCGGGATGCAGGCGACGCCCTTGATCCAGCGGATGAGGCGGCGCTGGACCATAACCCGGATGGGGCTGTTGACCATCAGGCGCTCGGCCCAGTTGAGCTTCACGGCTTTACTCCCAAATAGATCACCGCGATGCCGTTGGTGAGGCGGCGGTATCTGACCCGGGTGAAGCCGATGGCCTCCAGGGTGGCGGTCAATTCCTCCGGTTGCGCGAACATCCGGATGGACTCGGGGAGATAGGTGTAGGCGTCCCAGGAGCCCACCATGAGCTTGCCCACCGCGGGCATGACGGTAAAGGAGTAAAAGTCGTAGAGCCGGCGGAACCAGGCGGTCTTGGGTTTGGAGAACTCCAGGCACATCATGGTGCCCCCGGGCTTCAAGACCCGGAACATTTCCCGGAATCCCACTTCGGGGCGGGTCAGGTTACGGATGCCGAATCCCACCATGGCCGCGTCGAACGCGGCATCCGGGCAGGCAAGGTGCTCCGCATCCCCCTGGATATAGCCGATGCGGGAGGCCAGGGAGGAGTGCAGGACTTTGGGCCACCCCGCGGCCATCATGGCCCAGTTGATGTCATAGACGGTCACCCGGCCGGTGCGGCCCACGGCCTTGGCGGCCCGGATGGCCAGATCGGCGGTGCCGCCGCACACGTCAATGACCCGGTCCCCAGGTTTTAAAGCCATCAGGCGCACCGCGGTCCACTTCCAGAGATGGTGGAGGCCGAAGCTTAAAAGGGTGTTCATCAAGTCGTATTTCCGGGCTACCGTGTCAAAGTGCCGGTGCACCAATTGGCCCTTTTCCGCGGCGCGCACCCGGCGATAGCCGAAATAGGCGGTCTGGTTCTCGGGAGCCGCCAGGTCCGGGGACTCGCCGGCCACCTTCATACTGCTGCCTTTTCTGGGTGGGTGTTTCATGTCAGAGATTCATTCTATCAAGTCAGGCCGTCGGAAGGCAGGAAAAATTTTTCGTTATCAAGAGGATCGGGAAGGGGCGGGTTTTATAGTGAATGCCAAAAGTTTTTTCCGTTATTGGGAATGCTCCAAAAACCAAAATCCCCCCTAACCCCCCTTTAAAAAATGGGGGAACTATAAGGAATTACTTCTAAAGTCCCCCTTTGAAAAAGGGGGATTTAGGGGGATTTATAAATCAGCAATGGGCATAAATTTCTGGCAACCGTTATAACCCGCCCCTACAGGTTTTCGGAGTCGGAGCCGCCATGATCCTCCGCCGGCGCCGGGTAGGTGAGGCGGGTGCCGTCCACCCGGGCAAAGGGCGTGAGCCGATGGGGCTGGGTCTTCTCCGGACTCATGATGTGTTCCACGGCCATCCCCCTGATCAGGAGGGCGTCGGCGATGAGCGACCGATGGCAGCGCCAGGGCACGGCTTCGGCGCACATCAGGGCTACTCTCTCCCGACGGGCCAACTCCATGAGCGCCTGGAGATGTGGTTCAAACTCGGGGGTAAGCATGTAGTCGGCGTACCCCTGAAAGCCGGGACTGCGCCACCCTTGATTGGGGGAGCCGGCCCGGGGGGAACGCCACCCGCCCAAGCTGGCCAGATGCACATAACCGATGCCCACTGCGGCCAGGGCCTGGGGCAGGGTGTCCCGGTTGAACTGGGGGTTGTGGCGGGACCGGGGCACGGTGCGGACGTCGGCCACCAGGGTGACGTCGTGTCCCTGAAGCATCCGGGTGAAGTCGTTTAAAGCGTGGGTGGAGTGGCCGATGGTCAGCACCAGGGGACCGTCCGAGGGGGCCGGGGCCATCAGGAGATATGCCCCTCCTCCGCCAGGTGGCTGAGCAGGAAGTGGAAATAGAGCAGACCGCCGTAAGGATGCCAGCGGGCCAGATGGCGGCGCACCCCTTCATAATCCAGGGATTCGTCCAGATCGAGCCAGATCTGGAGGCGGCGGCGCCCCCCCACGTCGTCGCCGGGGAAGACGGACCAGCGCCCCAGACCCCGGAGGAGCACATATTCCGCGGACCAGCGGCCTATACCCCGGAGAGCGAGTAATTGGGTCATGGCCGCTTTGTCCTTCTGGTCTTTCAGGTTTTCCAGGTTCTCGGTCCCCTGTCCGAGGTCCCGACCGAGTTCGATGAGGGCGCGGCCTTTATTGCGGCTGAAGCCCAGGGTGCGGAGAGCTTCCGGCTCGAGGCCGGCCAGATCCTCCGGCCGGGGAAAGGCGAACCGGGCCTCGTCGGCGCCGGGCAGAGCGGGGCCATAGCGGGCGGCCAGCCGGTTCAGGAGATGAATCCCCAGGGTAAGGGTGAGCTGCTGGCAGGCAATGGCGTTGGCCAGGGCCTCAAATACCGAGGGAAACCGGGGTGGTTTGAATCCGCGAAACCGTTGCACGATCGGGCCCAGCCGGTCATCGGCGGCGGCCAGGCGGTAGAAGGGCGACAGGTCGGCGCTTAAGCCCAGCAGCTTGACCAGGAGAGTGGTAAGAAGAGCCACACATTCCAGTTGCGGGGGACAATTGCCGGCCTCGACGCGCAGGAGCGGCGCCTCGGGAGGGCCGATCTGGGTGACGGCCACCTCCACCGGTCGATCGTTCACCAAAAGAACCCGCCGGTAGGTCCGGTCGTCCCAACGATCCACCAGATTGTGGGGGCGACGACGCAAGGCCCAGACCGTCAGGTCAAGGCGAAAAGGAGGCACCGGTTTGAGCTGAAAGACGACATTTTCCACGCACTCATCCTGCGTCGTGTCACAGTTTAGGCTGGTGCCGCCCGCGCACATAGTCCTACCTTAATTTTCTCCAGCCCTAATGTCAAGGAAACTCGAGCTTGCACCGGTCAAGAGTGAGAAGGGCGGACCGGCGTTGCCGCCCTCAGGTTGAGGCGACCGAGGAGTCGGCCCTGGTAACGACCGATGCCCGGGAAAGTGCCGGGGGCGGCCCCGGAGTCGCCCTCAGCCGGTGGGATGAGAGACTCAGGCGGCCTTGAGAGTTCCCAGAAGCTCGGTCAAGGAGGCCACCGCGTCCAGAAAATCCTGGGGGGCGTTGGCGGCCATGGTTTTGAACACCAGGCGCCGGGGATCAACGCCCGCATCCGTCAGCAACTCCCGGGCCCGCTCCACCCGCCACTGGGCGTGGAGATTACCCTCCTGGGATTTACAGTTGTCCGGGTGGCAGGCCAGCACCAGGACCGCGTCGGCCCCATAGGTGAAGGCCTTGAGGAGATAATCGATATCGATCTTGCCGGCGCAGGGCATCCTGAGGGGCGTGAACCCCAGGGGCAGGGTGACGTCGGGCATCTTCATCGCCGTGTGGTACGCTTCCCAGGCCGAATTCTTACACATGAAGGCGATAATCTTGGGAGTGAGGCGGGGGTCCAGGGTCTCGAAGGCCGCCACCACCTGGTCGTCCGTGAAGTTGTGAATCTGGATGGCGTCATTGGGGCACTGGGAGGCGCACACGCCGCAGCCCTGGCAGGCCAGTTCGTTGATGATGGCCCGGTTGTTCCAGCTCACGGCCCCGTGGGGGCAGAGGCGGTGGCAGGTGAGGCACAGGACGCACCGGCCCCGGTCCACGACCGCCCGGCCCTTGGGAGCCCTGGCCAGTCCCTGGCCCAAAAGCTGATGCACTTCGGAGACCGCGGCATCGGCTTCGAAAAAGGCCTGATCCAGGTCCATGGCCCCGCGCCCGGGACCGGCTATATAAATCCCCCGGCGGTTGGTGATCACCGGCAAGTTGCGGACATTGTCCCCCTGGAGAAACCCGGCCGGGCCGGGGAAGAGACGCAACGTCTCTGATAGCGCGTCATTGTCCGAGGCCGGCTGGAGGGCTTCGTCCAGGACCAAAAGGTCGCAGGCCAGGGTTTCCTCTCCATGCATCACCGGATCAAAGAACGTGAGACGGGGGCGATCGTCTATGATGGCGAGCGCGGGTAATTCGTGGAGCTTGAAGACGATGAGCCCGGCCCCCTGGGACTCTTCCAGGGCCGTTTCCATGTCTGGAGCCCCCACCTTGGCATCCCGGACAAACAGGAATACCTGGCAGTCGTATAAGGTGAGTAATTGCGCCGCCGAGCCCAGGGTTCGGCGGAGAGCCAGGGGATTGCTGTCCCCTCCCGCCAGGGCCACCCTGATGCGGCCGCCGTCCGGGTCAAACCACTTCCCGGCCTCCTGCGGCGAGGCCAGGATGGCTTCGAGCCCGGTATGGGAGATCACCCGGGGATGTGACGCCGGACCCCCCAGGGGGGTGCAGGTGGTAAGGCGCATCTCCGGGGCCAGAATCATGGCGCCGACCCTTTCCTCCCGCCGACCTTGCGGGGTCTGGAGCCGGACCACAAAATTGCCGGCGCTGCCCTGGACGTCGGTAAGGTGCGACTCAGGCAGCGACTGGATGGCCGGATGCTCCATCCGGCGGACCAGATTCTCCAGATCCTGGGTCGGGACCGGGGTGGATTTGCCGCAAGGGATTAGCGGCTGCAGGAAAGGGTTGGGCAGGGCGTGGACAACCTGGTAACCAAGGTGCGCCAGGTCGGTGGCGGCTTTGAGCGCCGCAAAGGAGTCGCCCCACACCAGCACCCGGGTGGTAACCGGCAACTCCTGGCTGGTAAGCGGTTCGGCCCGGGAGACGATGGAGCCGGCCAGCCGGATGAGGTTATGGGCCTTGAGGCTGCAAGACCGGGGGTCCTGGTAGCCCATGGCCTCCTGGAGGTCCAGCACCGTGAGGATCTCGGGATTGACCCGGAGCCGATCCAGCAGCACCCGGATAATGCTCCGGGCCCGTTGATAAGGGTCCAGGGCGGCCAACAACACCGGGTGTTCCTGTCCGTGGTGCAGAAAGGCCCGGAGGCGGGCTTCCAATTCGGTTTCCGGCAGTCCGGGGTTCAGGGACAGAATCCGACAGTTGTGCAGCCCCGCGGCCCACAACCCCAGCTGGTAGTAGTCGAGCCCGCCGGCGGTGAGTTCCCGGCCGTGGGCGATGATGATTTCCAGTTCTCGGGCGATAGTCATCGTGCTTTCACATATTGGCTGACCTGCCGGGCCGTGGCCATGGCCTGGGTGATGCACCCGGCGATGTCCCGCGGGCCTTCGGCGGTGCCGGCCAGAAAGAGTCCCGGTTGAACGGTTAACGAGCGATGCCGCGGGTCCGCGGCTCTGAAGAAACCCTCCGGCGACAGCTCCAGGTTGAGCAAGGCGGCCAGGGCGGCATTGTCGTCGCCGGGAGTGATCCCCACGGCGAGCACCACCTGATCAAAGGTGGCCTCCAAGGCCCGGCCGGTGTCCTCATCCAGGTAGCGCAGGGTCACGCCGCCGTCGGGCGCGGCCTTGAGGTCCCCCGGCAAGGCCCGCAGCATCTTGACCTCCCGTTGCGCCTCTTCCTGAAACCGGGTGGCATGGCGGCCGATATTCTGGAGGTCCATATAAAAGGTGGTGACCTCGACCTCGGGCCGGCGGTGTTTCAGGAGCCGGGCCAGCCTCAGGGTATAGGCGCAGCACACCTGGGAGCAATAGGGATGCTGCCGGTCCCGGCTGCCCACACACTGAATGAAGGCAAAGCGCCGGGGCAGCTTGCCCTCCCGGCCCGGTGGCCCGGCGCCGTTCCGCAGCATCTCTTCCAACTCAAAACCGGTAATGAGCTGCGGCAGATGGCCGTAACCGTAATGGGGACGGGCCTTGGGGTCGGAAGGCCGGAAGCCGGTGGCCACGATCACCGCGTCGGCCGTCAGGTCCAGGGTCTCTCCCGGCCGGGTGAGGTCAACGGCTCTGGCCGTGGGCGGGCAGATCTGCTGGCAGACCTGGCAGGAGCCGTCTTGAAAATAGAGACAGGCGCCGGGATTCACCGCATACCGGGGATGATTCTGGGTGACGGTGGTGGTGACGATGGCCCCCTGCTGAGCCGCGGGGCACTCGTCGTAGCAGAGGCCGCAGTTCACGCAACGCTCCGGGCTGATGACTTCGGGCTGCCGGGTCAGGCGCAGGCGAAAGCCGCCGTTCTCCCGGGCAACCTCGGTAAGTTCCGTGGCCGGCAACAGGGTAATCCGGGGATCCTGGAAGAGGGCGTGCAGCCGTTCGTCCACCAGACAGGCGCCGCATTTTTGGCAGGTATCGGTGGCCTTACAGCATAGATGGGCCGCCCGCCCCCCGAAGAACGGGGTTTTTTCCACCAGGGCGACGTTATGGTCCTGGCGGGCCAACTCCAGGGCCACGCTGATGCCGGCGATGCCACCGCCCAGAATGACGGCGGAATAGTTTTTCTGGTTATCCATGTGCATATGTCAGTACCCAGATATCGGGTTTATCGTCAGGGCGAAAAGGGGAAAAGGCGAAGGGCGAAAAGGAAAAGCCAAAGAAAGCCCTGGTAGCCCGAAAGCAATGCCGCTACAGATGCAGCTAAACCAGTTTTGAAAATCCCCCTAAATCCCCCTTTAAAAAAGGGGGACTTAAAACACCAGGGGGGTTGCGTTAACTGCATGGTCTTTTACCTTTTCACCTTTTCGCCCTACATTTATAAGCCTGCCGCCTCCAAGATTTGGATAAACAGGGCCGCCTGCCCCTTGGCCTTGAGGTAAACGCCGTCCGCCAGTTTTTCCTGCTTGATCTGCTGCACCAGGCGGCCGGCGGCCGCCGCGCCCCGGGCCAGGAGGTCGTCCGGGTCCATGCCGGCCAATTCTTTCACCAGGTCCGGGGGCACGGAATAGACCTTGCGCCACTGGCCGGCCGCGGCCTGGGCCACTTCGTCGGCCCCCAGGACCTTGACGGCGACCAGGAGCTTGACCGGCTGGGGGGCAATTTTCTCCCGGAACTGGCGCAGCTTCTCCAGGTCAAAGACCGGGGGAGTGATGAAAAACTGTGCCCCCGCAGCCAGCTTCTTTTCGAACTTGAGGAGCTGGGGAGCCAGGGGGTCGGCCTCGGGGATGACCACCGCGCCCAGAAAGAAGGCGGGGTTGCCCTGTAGAGGCAGGCCGGCGCTGTCATGGCCGTCCGCCAGCCCCTGGGCGATTTGCAGCAACTGCACCGAGTCGGCGTCGTACACCGGCTTGGCCTGGGGGTGATCCCCCAGGGTGACGTAATCGCCGCTCACCAGCAGGAGATTTTCCAACCCCAGGACTGCCGCCCCCAACAGGTCGCTCTCCAGGGCCAGGCGGTTGCGGTCCCGGCAGGTGAGGTGGAGCAGGACTTCGGCTCCGGCCTCCTTGACCAGGCGGGCGGCGGCCACGGCCGACAGGCGCATCCGGGCGTGTTCGTTGTCCGGCACGCTGAAGGCCGTCACCCGGCCCGCCAGGGCCTTGACCGGGGCCAGCATGTCGTCCACGGCGGTGCCTTTGGGCGGCTTGAGTTCCGCCACCAGCGCGAAGGCGCCTGAGTCCAGGGTTTCCCGGAGCTTACTCATTGATGCCGTATCTCCTCTTATAGGCCGGATGAATCACCGTCCCGGGGGTGGTGCCGCGGTCATGGGGGTGCAGGGGCAAAATCTGCTTCATATTGTCCAGGCGGCCTTCCAGCTCCAGGCGGTGGTAGATCTTGCTCCAGGCGCACTCCTTTTCGGGGTCCACCTCGCAATGGCCGTTCACCGTGCCGCCACAGGGGCCGTTGAGGAGGCCCTTGGGGCACATGGTCACCGGACACACCCCGCCGGTGATCCCCAAGTAGCAGTTATGACAGGCCCGGCAGCGCTCGGTGTAGTAGCCCACCTCGTTGTTGACCCCGATAAAGGTGGTGTTCACCCCGGGGAAGATGGGCTGCAGATAGCACAATTGCTTGAGAAACTGCACGCCGGCGCCGCAGGCCATGGACACGATAGCCTCATAGTCGGCGGTGAAATCACACAGGGGCCGCAGGAATTCCAGGTCACACTGGCGCTCCACGGTGATTTCCCCGATTTCCAGGTGCTTGTCTTCCAGCCCGAGGGCCAGCTTCAATTGGGAGGCCAGGAGCCCCACTTCTTTTTCGCCCCCCGCCAGGCACACGGCCACGCAGGTGCCGCAGCCCACGATGAGGATCTTCTTGTAGGGGGCCACCATGGCCTTGATTTCGGCAAAAGGTTTGCGTTCAGCGATAATCATGATTGCACCATATTCTCCAGTTGTTCCAGGGCGTCGGGATGAAGATGCTTGCCTCGCCGCAGGGGACTCGGTCCCAGGGCCTCCACCCGTTGAGTCATCTCTTTGACCGCGGCCACCCATTTGGGGGCGTCAGACGCGGCGATTTCAAACATCTCCAGGCGGTCCCGGCCCAGACCTATCTCATCCAGCAACTGTTTGGCGTACTCTATCCGCTCGCGGGCCCTTAGATTTCCTTCCAGGAAATGACAGCTCCCGGCCTCTCACCCACCCACGAAGATGGCGTCGGCCCCGGCTTCGAAGGCCTTCAGGATGTGGATGAGGTCGATGCGGCCGGTGCACAGGTACTTGATGATGCGCACCGTGGCCGGGTACTGCATCCGGGCCGAGCCCGCCATATCCGCGGCGGTATAGGTGCAGTAGGTACACACCAGGGCCAGGATTTTGGGGGTGAAGTTCATTCTATGCTCCTGTGTTGCCATTCCGCTCTGTCGGTTCGTGACCTAACGATCTTATTAGCAGTTAGCAGTTAGCTGTTAGGTTCGTATCGTTTTAATTCAGTCGTTATTGTCATTAATCGTCCCTAAGCCATCCTTCGAGAATCTCCCCTGTCCGCCGACTGGACCCATAACTCCTGACTGCTAACAGCTAACTAGCCGCCTGATCCTCCGGCATCTCTTCCAGGTCAATGGCGCAGATCTTGGCCACGAACTGCTTATCCCGGTGATGCATGACCTCGATGGCCTTGCGGGGACAGGCGCTGGCGCAGTTGCCGCAGCCCTGGCAGGCCGCCGGGTCGATGGTGACGACGCCCTCATACTGGTCCACCCGGGGCACCCCATAGGGGCAGGTGCGCATGCAGGTGAGGCAGACAATGCATTTTTGCGCATCAACGCGGGCCACCGCGCCGCCCGCGAACATCTCTTCCTGGGCCAGGACGCCCAAGGCCCGGGCCGCGGCCCCCTGGGCCTGGGCGATGCTCTCCTCGACGTACTTGGGGCTGTGGGCCAACCCGCAGAGGAAGATGCCGCTGGAGGCGAAATCCAGGGGCCGAAGCTTCTGGTGGGCCTCCATGAAGAAGCCGTCGGCATCGAAGGGGAGCTTGAAGAGTTTGGCGATTTCCTGGGAGGCCGGATGCGGTCGGATGGCCGCGGACAGGGCCAGGTAGTCCGCCTTCAGCCGGATGTTGGCCCTGAGGTTCTGGTCAAAGACCGTGATCGTCAGGCCGTCGCCGTCGGCGGCCACCTCGGGCTGCTGCTCCGGCTCAAAGCGGATGAACTGCACCCCCTGGTCCCGGGCCTTTTTGTAGTAAATCTCCTTTAAGCCGTAGGTGCGGATGTCCCGATAGAGGATAAAGACCTTGGCCTGGGGCCGGATTTCTTTGATTTTTAAGGCATTCTGGATGGCGTAGCCGCAGCACACCCGGCTGCAGTACGGATGCTCCGGCGACCGGGATCCCACGCACTGGATCATCACCACGGTGGGGGCCTCGCCCATCTGGTCGGGGTGGTCGATGAGGAAGTTTTCCATGTCTATCTGGGTCAGCACCCGAGGGTCTTCGCCATAGAGGTATTCCGTGGGCTTATATTCCTGGGCCCCCGTGGCGATCACCACCGCGCCGTAATGGATCTCCCACTGATTGTCGGGGAACTCCAGCTTGCTGCGGAAACTGCCCACGTGGCCGGAAAAGCTGGTCATCCGGGCGTTGGGCCACCAGCGGATGTTGGGGTGCTCCTCCACCTGACGCACCAGTTCATCCATGAACGGCTTGATTTCGTGGCCTTCGAGGGTGGAGCGCATCTTGTGGGCCAGGCTGCCGCCGAAACGCTCCTGGATATCCGGCAGATAGACCCGGTAGCCGGCGTTGGCGATGGTCAGGGCCGCGGTCAGGCCGGCCAGGCCGCCGCCCAGCACCAGGGCCCGCTGCTTCACCGGGAACGGCAGTTCTTTCAACGGTTCCAGGACCGCGGCCCGGCTCACCGCCATCTTGATAAGTTCTTTGGCCGTGGCGGTGGCTGCCTCCGGGTTGCCCTGGTGCACCCAGGAGTCCTGGTCCCGGATGTTGGCCATCTCGAACAGGTACTTGTTGAGGCCGGCCTTGCGCAGGTTGTCCTGGAAGAGGGGCTCGTGGGTCCGGGGGCTGCAGGAGGCCACCACCACCCGGTTGAGGTGGTTTGCCTCGATCTTCTCCCGCATGGCTTCCAGGGAGTCGGTGGCGCAGGTGAAGGTAAAGTGGTCGGCGTAAGCCACCCCCGGCAGGGTCCGGGCATATGCCGCCACCTGGGCCACGTCTATTACCCCGGCGATGTTGATGCCGCAGTGGCACACAAAGACCCCGATGCGGGGCTCTTCTGCGGTGATATCCCGTTCCTCGGGATACTCCGCCTTGGTCAGCAGGGTGCCCCCGACCTCGCTTAAGAGGGCGGCCGCCGCCCCCGCCGCGGCCGAGGCCTGGCCCACGGTTTCGGGGATGTCCTTGGGGGACTGGAACACGCCGCAGGTATAGATGCCCTCCCGGCTGGTCTCCACCATTCTAAAGGGCGGATTCTCCACAAAGCCCCAGCGGTTGGTGGCGATGTCGCAGACGTGGGCCAGCTTTTGGGTGGCGGGATGGGGCGTCAGCCCCACCGAGAGCACCACCATATCAAATTCTTCCGCCTGCATGCGCCCCTCTTCATCCACGTAAGTGATTTTGAGGTTTTGGGTGCGGGGGTCCTCCGTCACCCGGGAGATCATGGAGCGGATGAGGCGCACCCCGTGGACCTCCCGGGCCCGCTCGTAGTAGCGGTCGAAGCCCTTGCCCTGGGCCCGGAAGTCGATGAAGAAGATGGTGGGCGAAACCCTTGGGTCGTGCTCCTTGGCGATCACCGACTGTTTGGCGGCGTACATGCAGCACACGTACGAGCAGTATTCGCGGCCCAGGGAGGCGTCCCGGGAGCCCACGCACTGAATCCAGGCGATTTTTTTGGGGTCGGCGCCGTCGCTGGGGCGTTTGACGTGGCCGGCGCAGGGCCCGGTGGCCGACAGCAGGCGCTCGAACTCCAGGGAGGTGATGACATTGGGGTAGCGGTCATAACCGTATTCGGGCTTCAATTTGGCGTCAAAGGTCTTAAACCCGGGGGCCAGAATGACCGCGCCCACCTCCAGGGTCTGGGTCCGGGGCTGCTGCCCGTGGTCGATGGCCCCGGCCTGGCAGGCCGTGACACACTGCATACATTCGGAACAGGCGCCGCAGTTGACGCACCGGGAGGCCTCATGCTGCGCCTGCGCCTCCGTGAAGCCCAGGTTGAGCTCCTTGAAGCTGCGGGTCCACTCCGCCCGGGGCAGCTCCGGCATCGGCTCCCGCTTCTCCGGGGAAAGGTCCCGGGGGATGGGATTCCAGTTGCCGTCCTGGATGGGACGCAGCGGCGCCTCCCGGTCGGCCTTGAGGTCTTGGCCTTGCAGATAGCGGTCGATGGAGATGGCGGCTTCCCGGCCGGCGGCCACCGCGCCGATGGCGATCCAGGGGCCGGTGACCACGTCGCCGCCGGCAAAGACGCCGGCGCGGCTGGTGGCCAGGGTGTCGGAGTCGGTCTCGATGAGGCCCCGGGGGGTGAGCTTGAGGCCGTCAGCCTCGGTGAGGAATTGCAGATTGGCCTTCTGGCCGATGGCGAAGATGACCACGTCGGCCTCTCGGCTGGTGAGGCGGTCTTCCACGTAGGTGGGCGCGAAGCGGCCCTGCTCATCGAAGACCCGGGCCACCGCCTTGAGTTCCAGGCCGGTGACCCGGCCGTTCTGGGAGAGGACCTGCTTAACCCCCCAGCGGTGGATAATCTCGATGCCCTCGATCCTGGCCTCCTCCACTTCCCAGGGGGAGGCGGGCAGCTCTTCATGGGATTCCAGGGCGATCATGGTCACCTGCGCAGCCCCCTGGCGCCCGGCGGTGCGGGCCACGTCAATGGCCACGTTGCCGCCGCCGATGACCACCACCCGTTTGCCCTGGGTGGGGGAGGCCCCAGCGGAGTTTACTTCCTTCAGGTACTCCACGCCCCAGAGCACGCCCTCGGCGTCGGCGCCGGGCACCGGCAGGCGGATGGAATCCTGGGTGCCGACCCCGAGGAACACCGCGGCGAACCCGTCCCGGGTAAGGAGATCGTTGATGGTGCGGCCTTTGCCGATGGGGGAGTTGTAGCGGATTTCCACCCCCAGGCGCTGCAGGTAGTCGACTTCCCGCTGCAGCACGTCCCGAGGCAGGCGATACTCCGGGATACCGTAGCGCAGCCAGCCGCCGGTGGAGGCCGCAGCCTCGAAGATTACCGGCTGGTAGCCCGCCAGGGCCAGGTGATAGGCGCAGCTCAGGCCCGCGGGGCCGGCCCCGACGATGGCCACGGTCTGATTTTTCCGGGGCACTTCCGGCACCGGCAGGGCGTCCCAGTCGGCCTGGTCCGCCACGAAACGCTTGAGGGAGCAGATGGCCACGGGCTCGTCCACTTCGGCGCGGCGGCAGTCGCTCTCACAGGGATGAGGACAGATGCGGCCGATGGTGCCGGGGAGCGGCAGGCGGTCCATGATGAGCTTCAAGGATTCGTTATATTTCCCAGCCTTGACGAGCTGAACATAGCCCTGGGCGCTCAGGTTGGCCGGGCAGGCCCGGACGCAGGGGGCCCGGTCGAATTTCTTGATGGCAAAGGTGGAGGGCACGGCCTGGGGAAAATGCCGGTACGCGGCGTGGCGCACCCCCAAACCTTCATCGAAACTGGACGGCAGGGCCACGGGACAGGCCTCGGCGCAGGCGCCGCAGGCGTTGCATTTGGCCGCGTCGATATAGCGGGGCTCCCGCTTAAGGGTGACGGTGAAATGGCCCGCCTCGCCCTCCAGCTGATCGATTTCGGCCTGGGTCAGGATCTCGATGTCCGGATGCCGGGCTACCTCGATGAGCTTGGGGGAAATCAGACAGGTGGAACAGTCGTTGGTGGGGAAGGTCTTGTCCAACTGGGCCATGACCCCGCCGATGGAGATGTCCCGTTCCACCAGATAGACCTTGTAGCCCGCAGCCGCGGCATCCAGAGACGCCTGCATACCGGCGATGCCGCCGCCGACTACCATAACCGCGCCGATCTTTTGACTTTGGTTGTCCATATCTTGCTTTTAACTTGGCGACTTAGCGTCTTGGCGTGAGAATTAATCACGCTAAGACGCCAAGAGCGCAAAGAACCTTAAATCAAGCCCTTCTGCTCCAGCAGCGGCAGCGGGTCCACCAGGTGGCCCGCCAGCCACTTTTTGACTTCCGGGTGTTCCAGGGCCAGGCCGATGAGTTCGGTAAAATAGAAGACCGGCAGGTAGTAGTCCTGGCCGAACTTCCTGGCGATGCGTTTCTGGGGCATATCCAGGTTGGCCTGGCACATCTGGCACGAGACCACCAGGCATTCGGCCCCGGCCCGCAGGGCCCGCTCATAGAGGCGCTGCACCAGGGTGTCGATGATGTCGGGCCGGGCCACGGCCAGGCCGGCGCCGCAGCAGTCGGTCTTAAACGACCAGTCCAGGGGCTCGGCGCCCAGGACCTTGAGGAGCCGCTCCAGGTTCTGGGGATTTTCCACATCCTTTTTGTCGGTCACCGCCGGAGGCCGGGCCACCATGCAGCCATAGTAGCCCACGGCCTTGAGGCCGGTCAGGGGCTTGACCACCTTGGGGGCCAGGTCCTTGAGATAATCGTCCTGGGTGAGGTAGTCCAGGAGGTCCCAGATCTTGATGCCGCCCTGGTAGGGCACGCCGAGATGGGCGGCTTCAGGGCCCATTAAGGCCTTTTCCGCCACTTTGAGGCGGTTGAAGCACAGGGCGCAGGGCACCACCACGTCCCGGCCGGCGGCCTCAGCCAGCGCCAGGTTGCGGGCCGGCAAGGCCAGGGCCAGGTTATGGTTGGTGCTGTGGGCCGCGGTGGCGCCGCAGCAGTTCCAGTCCTCCAGTTCCTCCAGTTCCAGGTTCAGGAGGCGGGAGACGCCCCCGATGGAGGCGGCATAATCGATGGCGGTTCCCTCCAGGGAACAGCCCGGATAGTAACTTACTTTCACGGCTTTTCCTGTGTTTGGGATTTGGCGAAGATATCTTTAACTTCCCGGGCGCCCTTCAGACGATGGGGCAGCCGCGGCACCAGGCGGCGGCGCCGGGCCAGCGCCCACGCCAGGCGCAGGTCTTCGCGCAGTTCGCCGGACTTGAGTTTGGCCAGGGTGCCGCCGCGCTTTAATTGATAGAGGCCCAGCAGCAGCGGCTCCGACAGGCGGCCGCCCGCCAGGCGCACCGTGTCCAGGAAGGTCTGGTGGAAGCGGGTCACCGCGGGTTGGGGCGAGGCGTATCCGCGCCGTAGCGCTTCCTCTTTCAGCCAGTCCATGACCCCGGCGATATCGATCTGGTTGGGGCAGCGGGTGGTGCAGGTTTCGCACGCAGAGCACACCCAAATGGTGCGGCAGCCCAGCACCGTATCTTCCTGCCCCAAGAGGGCCAGGCGGATGACCTGGTCGGGGTAGAAATCCATGGCGAAGGTCAAAGGACAGCCCGCCGAGCACTTCTTACATTGATAACAGGCCGAAACGGTGGTCAGCGCGGCCAGGCGCTCGGCCAGGGAGGACGACGGCTCCAATGGTTCTGTCAAGGTGTTTGGCATAATGATGACTCAATCAGGGTAGAGCCTGCATGAAAGTCGCATCTGAGCGCACCGCTCAGGACTGGCGAAACCTCTGTCACCATAAAAAGGCTATCTTGGCTGGCGTAAGGGGGCAAGCCAATAATTCCTGATCTTCTTGTCAGGGATTTTCTTACAGAGAGCCGGCTCCCCATGTGACTGCCCTCCAAGCCTGAAATTTTCGGTGGAATTTTTTAGGCCGGCCTCCCTGCCCACCATGCATTAGCCCCAACCACTGAGTTAATATCTGAAAAGCCATAGCCCAGAACCTATTTCCGGGTTATCCATTTGTCCCATATTAAAGTATGAGTATATTATAATATATAAATAAGAGTCTGCAAGCGATTTTTTCTCCCGCCCGCATAAAATCTGCCCCTGGTTTCTTTGATGGAGGAGTAGGTGGGCGGCCATTAAACTCTTTGGTAAAATAAGCCGATATCCAAGGAAGGATTGAGTCCGGGCGACGGGGACCCAGTTAGGCTATTCCCCGCCCGGATTAACCCAAGGAGCCAGGGCGCGGCCTCAGTGAACTCTACCCTCCCCACCATAGAGAAGCATCACAGCTGCCTCAATACCAGAGCCATCCTCGAGTATTTTGAAGAACAATTTCCCCAGGCGGTCCCGGCCTTATTGACCGGCCTGGGCTCGGAAATCGAGGCTCTGGCCAAGCCCCAGGAATTCCTCATGGAGATCAACAACTGGGTCTCCAGTGAGGTCGTCATCAAAATATTCGATAAGGCCAGGAGCATTACCGGCCAGGAGGATATCGCCTTCGAGATCGGCTTTCAGTCCGCGGCCCGCAAAAAGTTAGGGTATGTCCAGCGGATTATCCTCTTTGCCTATAAAAATCCCCGGCGCAGCCTGAAACGGGCCCAGGCCATTAACGACAAATTCAATAAGAATAAAAGAATCGAAATCGTCGAGACCAGGCGGGACCGGGCGATCATCAGGCTGCACTGGCTCCGGGACGTTCCCAGCATCATTGATTTCTGCAAGTTCAACCAGGGCATCTACTCCGGCATTCCCACCATTTGGAACCTGCCACCGGCCCAGGTGGTGGAAACCCGCTGTTTTTTCAAAGGGGATGAGTATTGCGAATATCACTTTACCTGGGAGAGGAGATCGTTCCTCCGGGAATTCTTGCTGCGCCTGCTGGCCCCCTGGTCATTGCTCAAGTCCACCATCGAAGAACTGGAACAGGACAAAAGGCTGCTGAAACATAAGTTTAACGAGGTTCACAACCTCAACCTGCAATTGCGGGAAAAAATCGACCATCTCCTGTGCCTCCAGCAAACCAGCGCCGCGGCCATGTCCCTGCTCCAATTGGGAGATATGGTGCAGGCCAGTTTGGCTCTCCTCAGTCAATTCACCAAGCTGTCCCGGGCGGTCATCTTCCTGTTGGATGAGGCGGACCTGACGCTGCACGTGCAGGAAGCCGTCGGCATTGCCCCGGCATTGGTGGACCGGGCGCGAGGCTGGCGCCTGCCACTCAGCCCGGATCAGTTCATTGGCCGGGTGGCCCTGGAGGGCAGTCTGGCCGTGTTTCCTGAGGCAGACACGCCGGGACTCCCCCAGGCGGACCCGCTGCTTCAGGCCCTGCAGTTTTCCGCCGGCCTGGTGGCGCCCCTCCAGGTGCGCTACAAGATCATCGGCGTGCTCCTGGCGGGGGCGCAGCCCGGCGGCACCATCAGCGAAGCAGATAAGGAATTCGCCGCCAGCTTTGCCAACCATCTGGCTATCACCCTGGAGAACGCCAGGCTCTATGGCCGGTTGGAAAAGTCGGAGCGCCAGTACCGGGGACTGGTGGAAAACGCCCATGAGGGCATCTGGATTCTGGCGGAGGATGGCACCATCAAGTTCGCCAATCGGCGTATGGAGGAAATCACCGGCGAGATGGATTTGACCGGTCGCAACCTGGCGGAATTCTGGGATTCGGGCAACTACCGGTTGGTGGAAACGATTTTGGCGCAAAACCGGGAAGGCCAGGTAGTACAGCGAGAATTGGAAATTATCTCCCGAAAGCGGGGCCCGGTGGCGGTGATCATGAGTTCGGTGCCCCTGATGGAACATGGCCGGTTCCTGGGCACGTTTGCCATGTTCAGCGACATCAGTGAACAGAAGGCAATGGAAAAACAGATCCAGCAACATCAGAAAATGGAGGCCGTCGGGACCCTGGCCTGCGGCGTGGCCCATAATTTTAATAACATGCTCACGAACATCATGGGATTGACCGGACTAATTCTCGCCAACACGGACAAAAGCGCCCCATCTCACGCCGACCTGGAGTTGATTGAACAGGAGGTGGTGAAAGGCGCGGCCCTCACCAAGCAGTTGCTGTCCCTGGGCCGGAGCGGCAAATTCTCCCCCCACCCCATCGACCTCAATACCTTCCTGGACAAGGCCGCCAAGCTCTTTTGCCGTACCCGGAATGATATCATCATTACCCTGGACCTGGCCCCCCAACTGCCCACGGTGGAAGTCGACCCGGATCAGATGGAGCAGGTGATGCTGAATCTGTTCGTCAATGCCTGGCAGGCCATGTCCCATCAAGGTGAGATGATCCTGACTACCCGGGAGGTGACCCTGTCCGAGGGGTTTTGTGAGCCATACGAGCGGCCGGCGGGCCGCTATGTGCGCCTCAGCCTGAGAGATACCGGGCCGGGCCTGGATGAGGCCACGGCGGTCCGGATTTTCGAACCTTTTTTTACCACCAAGGGGATGGGCCAGGGGACGGGATTGGGGCTGGCCACCGTCTATGCCATTATCAAGCACCACCAGGGCATCATCACGGTGGAGGGTCAACCGGGCCAGGGGGCCACGTTCCATATCTTTTTACCGGTATCCGATAAACCGATCGTATCCGAGCCCTCCCAACCCGCGGCGTTTATGAAAGGGTCCGGCACCGTTCTCCTGGTGGATGATGAAGACAGCGTCAGGTCGGTGGCGGGGAGGATTTTGGCACATTTGGGTTACCGGACCCTGCTGGCTTCAAACGGTTTTGAGGCCCTGGAGATTTACCGACGGGAGCGGGACCGCATCGACCTGGTGATCCTGGATATGATCATGCCGGACATGGAAGGTCCCGAAATCTCCCGGAAGCTCAAAGAAATCGACCCCGCGGTCAAGGTACTGCTGTCCAGCGGCGACTCCCTCAACGGGGAGGCCCAAAAGGTCTTGGAGGCCGGGGCCCGGGGATTCATTCAAAAACCCTACCGCATCGCCACCCTTTCCCGCCAGATCGCCGAAATCCTGGGCGCACCCAGAGACGCGGACGCAGGCTAACCCGGCATAACGGCGTTTCGGAAAGACCTGGGCCTCTCGCGGCTCGCGCCCCTTCCCCAGATCCAGCCGGCCTTGAGGCGCGCCATGCCCTCGGACTGCGGCTCCCGGCGAAGTTGTCCGGGGTCGGGGTCCGGTCCCGGCAGAACCGGCGATTTTTCCCGGCAGGCGGGCGGCCGGCGAAAAACCGGGCTGAGCGGTCCGGCGGCATGATTATGGGCCGGCGCGGGCTTGCAACTTCCCCAGGAGGTGTTTAAGTTTAGACCACCCCTAGAGAGGAGAAGGGAGAAAATCAAGAATGTTGCCTTTTAAAAGGATTTTGTGTCCCACCGATTTCAGTGAGCCGGCTTTCACCGCACTGAAACGCGCCGAGGAACTGGCCCGGCATTTTGCGGCGGAATTAATCGTGGCGCATGTCATTCCGCCGTTGCCGGGCCCCCATTTGTTCCCCGACCCGCAAGCGTCCTTCAATTTTGACGTGCCCTTGTTCCAGCAAGAACTGGCGATCAAGGCGGAGCAAATGCTCAAAGACCTGGTGTCCCATCATAAAGTGGGGACCCGGGATGTGGTGACCACCGGAGAGGCAGCCTCGGAAATCCTCCGGATCGCCGGGCAGGAGCACGCGGACCTCATCGTCATCGCCTCCCACGGCCAGACGGGCTGGCGCCGGTTAGTCTTTGGCTCCGTAGCCGAAAGAGTGGTGCGCCTGGCTCCCTGTCCGGTGCTGACCATCGTGGCGCCCCACGCCGAGGAGGGGTGAGACGAAAAAATGCTCAGTTGCGTATCCTCAGGACATGGGACATAATGGGCGATCATGAACTTTGTGGAGGAGGTTGGTAATGACCAAAGTAGCGATTAACGGTATGGGGCGGATCGGCCGGGCGGCGTTCAAAATCATTCTGGACAAACCCGAGTTGGAACTGGTGGCAGTCAATGACCTCATGGATATGGGCAACCTGGCCTACCTGCTGAATTATGACACCGTGTACGGCGTGTACCAACACCGGGTGACCATCGCCGGCGATCACCTGGCGGTGAAGGGCAAGTCCATTAAATATTTGAATGTCAAGGATCCCGCCCAACTGCCCTGGAAGGATCTGGGCGTGAAAATCGTGTTTGAATGCACCGGGTTGTTCACCCAGGCGGAGGGATTGGGCAAGCATATCGCCGCCGGGGCCAAGTATGCGATCCTGTCGGCCCCGCCCAAGGGCGAGCAGGTCTGCTGCATCGTCCACGGCGTCACCCAGCCGGGGGCGGCGGACCGGGCGATTTCCTGCGCCTCCTGCACCACCAACTGCATTACCCCGGTGGTGGAGATCATGGGGCGGCGCATCGGCATCAAAAAGGCCCTCATGACCACCATTCACGCCTACACTTCGTCCCAGGCCATCGTGGACGGACCCAGCAAGAAATGGCGGCGCGGCCGGGCCGGGGCGGCCAACCTGGTGCCCACCTCCACGGGCGCGGCGGTGGCCACCACCAATGTCCTGCCCCAATACAAAGGGAAATTCGACGGCGTGGCGGTGCGCTGTCCCGTGCCCTCCGGCTCCCTGGCGGACCTGGTGTTCCTGACCGAGCGGCCCACCACGGTGGAGGAGATCAACCAGATCTTTAAAGAAGAGGCCGCGGGCCGCTATAAAGAAATCCTGGAATACGCCCAAGATGAAATCGTGTCTTCCGACATCATCATGAATACCCATGCCTCCATTTTTGACCCCAGCATGACCCAGGTGGTGGATGGCGACCTGGTGAAGATCATGAGCTGGTACGACAACGAGTGGGGCTATACCAATCAGATGGTCCGGGAGGCCGTGCGCCTCGCTAAAGCAGGGTGATCGGTTACCGTCAGCCTAACCACATGGTGGCGCCACCTCCTCCCTCCACCCCGGCGTCAGGGGAGGGGGGAGGACGCGTCGACACCCCCTGGTGATTTATCGGCACGTCGAGCCTGCCGTGATCACGCGGCCTTCCCCCAAACTCCCGTGGCTCGGTGCCGGCGGTCCGCGCCGTCATCCCATGGATCATCTTACCCGCCGGGAGGTGCCTCATCGACTGAGATTACCGGACCCCAACTTTTTGATAGGAGCGCACATGAGAATATTCACCCGAGAGGAATTGCGAACCCTCGCCGCCACGTCCCAGGGGCCGTGCGTGTCCCTCTATATGCCTACCCACCGGGTTCCCACGGAAAATCAACAGGATCGCACCCGGCTCAAAAACTTGATTCGCCAGGCGCAAGAATTACTCCAGGCCTATGGCTTACGTCCGGTCGAGGCGGAGGCGCTCCTGGTCCCCGCCGCCAAGCTCCTGGGAGCCTTGCCCTTCTGGAAAGAAAAACGGGACGGGTTGGTTTTATTCATCTCTCCGGACATGTTTCGGTATTACCAGTTGCCCACCACCTTCGAACCCCTGGTGTCGGTGGCGCACCGTTTCCACGTCAAGCCGCTTCTGACCTTCCTGGGAGGCGATGAGTTTTTCGTCCTGGCCCTGAGCCAAAACGCCGTCAGGCTTTACGAGGGGTCCCGCTTCGGTCTCAGCGCCATCAACGGCCTGGAAGGGGTGCCCAAGAGTCTGGCCGAGGCCCTGAAGTACGAGGATCTGGAAAAACAGCTGCAATTCCGCAGCGGCATCGGGGTGGGGGGCAAAGGCGAACGGCCTGCCGTGTTCCACGGACAGGAAGTGAAGGATGTGAAGGACAGAATCCAGCAGTATTTCCGCCAGATCGACCAGGGGCTGCGGGATTTACTCCGGGAGGCCCAGGCGCCCCTCGTCCTGGCGGGGGTAGAGTATCTCCTGCCCATCTACAAAGAAGTGAACACGTATCAGCACCTGCTGAATGGCGGCATTACCGGCAACCCGGAAGGAGTGAGCCCCGAGGACATCCACCGACAAGCCTGGGACCTGGTGGAACCTTACTTCAAGCGGGAGCAACAGGCGGCCGCCGCCCGCTACCGGCAACTGGCGGGTACCGGTAAAACCTCCCTGGACCCCGGGGAAATTGTCCCCGCCTCGTACCATGGCCGCGTCGAGTCACTGTTCGTGGCCGTGGGCCGGCAGCAGTGGGGCGACTACGACCCGGCCAGTAATCAGGCTCGCATCCATGCGGAGGCCCAGCCCGGCGATTTCGATATCCTGGATCTGGCCGCCCTTCAAACCCTGCTGCACGGGGGGGCGGTCTACGCCATGGAGCCCTCCGAGGTGCCGGAGGGGGCGCTGCTGGCCGCCATCTGGCGCTATTAAGGGGGCGCCGACCGTCAGGGCACGTAATTATTCTGACACGAGGCATGCCAATATCAGGGCGGACCCCCAGGTCCGCCCTGATAATTTTTCTCTCTCCAAGACCTTTCCCCGGCGCGGGATCTCGCCAGTTGACCCCCTCCGTTTATCTGACTCACCCCATAAAAATGCTCAGCCCTGGTTGCAGGAGGGGAAGAAGATTCTAACTTATAGGAAGTGGCCGGCTTATGGGGGGCTTCTGAGGAGATGAGCGAGGGAACGGGTTCCATCCATATCGGCACCTCGGGATGGCATTACCAGCACTGGCGAGGGCCCTTTTATCCCGCCGGCCTGGGCCCGGCCCGGTATCTGCCGTATTACGCCGAGCGCTTCCATACGGTGGAAATCAATAATTCCTTTTACCGGCTGCCCTCGGAGCACGCTCTGGGCCTCTGGCGGGATGTCGTGCCCCCGGGGTTCATCTTTGCCGTCAAAGGCAGCCGCTTCATCACCCACATGAAAAAACTCCAGGACCCGGAGCGCTCCCTGACGCCGTTCCTGGACCGGATAGTCGTTCTCGGAGACACCTTGGGGCCCATCCTCTTCCAGCTGCCCCCCCGCTGGCATTTCAACGGGGAGCGCCTGGCCGCGTTTCTGGAAGCCTTGCCGGGTACCCAGCGCTATGCCCTGGAGTTGCGGGACCGGAGCTGGATCAATGACCAGACCCTGGATATGCTGTCTCGGCACGGCGTGGCCTTCTGCATCTACGAATTGGCCGGCTATGTCTCCCCCCGGGAGGCCACCGCGGACTTTGTCTATATCCGGCTGCACGGCCCGGTCGGCCCCTACCAGGGTAAATATAGCCTCCAGACCCTGGAAGCCTGGGCCGGGGCCATCGCCGCCTGGAGCCGGCAGGGCCGGGAGGTGTTCTGCTACTTTGATAACGATGAAGCGGGCTACGCCGCCCAGGATGCTTTAACCTTGCAGGACCTGCTTCGGAAAGGATAGCCATGCCCATCCACAATCAGGACATTGCGGCCATCTTCAACGAGGTGGCGGATTTATTGGAGATCGAGGGGGCCAACCCCTTTCGGGTCCGGGCCTACCGCAACGCCGCCCGGGTGGTGGAGGGCCTGGCCCAGAGCCTGGCCGACCTGGTGGCCCGGAGTGCAGACCTGGCCGAATTGCCCGGCATCGGCCAGGACCTGGCCGGGAAGATCAAAGAGATCGTGGCCACCGGTGGCCTGGCGCTGTTGCGGGAACTGGAAGCAAAGACCCCGCCGGCCTTGAGTGAGATGATGCAGATTGCCGGCCTAGAGGCGAAACGGGTGCACCTCCTCCATGAGCAGCTGGGGATCAACACCCCCCGGGACCTGGAGGAGGCCGCCCGGGCCGGAAAAATCCAAAGGCTCAAGGGCTTCGGGGCCAAGACGGAGCAGCAGATTCTGGCAGGCGCGGCCCGGATCACCCAGGAAGAAAAACGCGTCAAGCTGGCCGCGGCGGAGCCTGTAGCCGAGGCCCTGGTCCAGCATCTTCAAGGGGTTAGGGGGGTTGACGAAGCCATCGTGGCCGGCAGCTACCGGCGGCGCAAGGAGACGGTGGGGGATCTGGATATCCTGGTGACCGGGGAGGAGGGCGCCCGGGTGATGGAAGCCTTCGTGGGTTATGAGGATGTGCAAAAAGTCGTGGCCCACGGCGAGACCAAGTCCGCGGTGATCCTCCGGTCGGGAATGCAGGTGGATCTCAGGGTGGTGTCCCCGGAGAGTTACGGCGCGGCGCTCCACTACTTCACCGGCTCCAAGGCCCATAACATCGCCATCCGCCAGTTGGGGGTTCAAAAGGGGCTCAAAATCAACGAATACGGGGTGTTTAAAGGGGACAAACGGGTGGCGGGCGCCACCGAGGCGGAAGTCTTTCAGATGGTGGACCTGCCTTACATTGAGCCGGAGCTGCGGGAGAACCGGGGAGAAGTGGAGGCCGCCCAGGCCGGCCGGCTCCCCCACCTCATTACCCTTAAGGATATGCGGGGCGACCTCCATGTCCACACCAAGGCCACCGACGGGCGCCACACCATGGCGGAGATGGCCCAGGCGGCCAAAGACCGGGGTTACGACTACCTGGCCATCACCAACCACTCCCAGCGGGTCAGCATGGCCCATGGCCTGTCCGCCGCGGACCTGGCCGAAGAAATCGCCGAGATTGACCGCCTCAACGGCAAACTCTCGGGGATTCGCCTGCTCAAGGCCATCGAATTGGATATCCTGGAAGACGGCTCCTTGGATCTACCCGATGGGATTCTCCGGGAACTGGATCTGACCGTGTGCGCGGTGCACTACAACTTCAAGCTGTCCCGGACCCGGCAGACCGAGCGCCTCATCCGGGCCATGGACAACCCCTATTTCAACATCCTGGCCCACCCCACCGGCCGGTTGATCAACCGGCGGGAGCCCTATGAAGTGGACCTGGAACGGCTGCTGCAGGCCGCCCGGGCGCGGGGCTGTTTCATGGAACTCGATGCCCAGCCCGACCGCCTGGACCTGGCCGACATTTATTGCAAGCTGGCCAAGGACAGGGGGGTCAAGGTGGCCATTAGCACCGACGCCCACAGCACCGCGGACCTGGCCCTCATGCGCTTCGGCATCGACCAGGCCCGGCGGGGATGGCTGGAAGCCGGGGATGTGTTGAACACCAGGAGCTGGCAGGAGCTGCACCAGCTGCTCAAACGCACCTGACCGCCGCAACCCCCAAAGAGCCTATGGTGAAATCTTCCCTCATGGTCGCGCCGGGCCGGACCGAGAGTCCGGGCGGGTCATGGAGGGACCGGTATCAAGAGATGCCGTTCGAGTAATATGGAAAGGGCGGAGCCCGCGCCGCCCATAGCGCCTGATCTTAAAACCCATAGTTCTCCTGCCTGGAATTCATGGTTTTCACCGATTCTCGTCTCGGTCGATTCGGTTATCCTGAACCCATGCTCAAGTCTCGGATTCAAGCCGGGGCCGCACGGCAAATCAGGTGATCCCGAATAAAAGGAGATAAACACCGATGGTAGGTTGGATAACTTTTTGTTTCGGCGGAGTCATTGGGTTTTGTTTGGGTATCGTCTGCATGATTTGGCTGGCGGCCATCGGGGAATCGGAAATGTGTACGGAACACATCGAGGGCGGGGAGGAATAAACCAAGATGGCCACAAACAGAAATATCACTATCTGTGGTCCGCAACTTTTGCAGCTTTTCTGGATCAAGGCCGCGATGTTCGGGGCGAAGATTTCCCGGTCGTATTCCCCGGAATCCTATGTGTTTCCCCGCAAAGATCCCTTGATGGCCGCCCCGACCGAGTCCCTGGAGGACACGCGGAACCTATGGGCTGGGGAGCCCCGGAACCGGACCCGCTAGCCCTGCCAGCCCGGGCCCACCGGCGGTTATTTCCGGCTGCCCCGCCTTTATCCACATATAGTTCCTGCTCAAAGGCCGCCAGCGCTTCACCTGGCGGCCTTTCGTCTTTAGGCTCTATCAGGTTGTTGAAAAAGACTCTTAAACCTGATTAAAAGCCCGTTATATTCCCCCCTTTTGTAAGGGGGGTTAGGGGGGATTTTATAACTGCCCGAAATCCCCCTAAATCCCCCTTTTTCAAAGGGGGACTTGAGCACCCCTGATCGTTTGGGATGCTTTTGATTCTCATCCTGTGCTAGTTTTTCAATGGCCTGACAATTCCTTTTACACCCAGGGCCCCAGGCCCTTCTGCCGAAAAGGCCTCCCCGATTATTCCAGGACCGACAGCCGCTCGTCGTAGATGAACTCCCGGGTATGTTTGGCGACCTTTTCCGGGTCGATGTGAATCCGGGCGGTGCCGGTCTCCAGGCCGGCCCGGGACACGGCTTCGGCCACCACCGGCGGCACCCGGAAGTCCATGGCCTCAGGCAGGATATACCCCGGGCTCAGCTTGTCGCCCACCAGGTTGGCGATGGCGTGGGCCGCGGCAATGTTCATGGCGTCATTGATGGCCCGGGCCCGGATGTCCAGGGCCCCCCGGAAGATGCCGGGAAAGGCCAGGCAGTTGTTTACTTGGTTGGGGAAATCCGAGCGCCCGGTGGCCACCACCAGGGCCCCGGCCTCCCGGGCGGCGTCGGGGTGAATTTCCGGGTCCGGGTTGGCCAGGGCGAAGACGATGGGGTCGGGGGCCATGGATCTCACCATGTCCTGGGAGAGAACGTCAGGCCCTGACAGCCCGATGAAGACCTCCGCCCCCTTCAGGGCATCGGCCAGGCTGCCCTGCTGCCGGTCCGGGTTGGTGATGGCCGCCAGTGCCTCCTTGATGGGGTTCATTCCCCGGCTGCGGCCCTGGTAAATAATGCCGGTGGTATCACACACCGTGATGTTTTGGGCCCCGCTCTGGATCAGCAGTTTGGTCACCGCGATGGCCGACGCCCCGGCGCCGTTGAAGACAATCTTGACCGCGTCGATCTGCCGTGCCACGATCTTCAGGGCATTGATCAGCGCCGCCAGGGTCACCACCGCGGTGCCGTGCTGGTAGTCGTGAAAGACCGGGATATCCAGGCGCTCGCATAATTTTTGCTCGATGTCGAAGCACCGGGGCGAGGAGATGTCTTCCAGGTTGATGCCGCCGAAGGCCGGGGAGATGTTGTCCACCAACTGGACCACCAGGTCGGTGTCCTGGGTGCTGATACAGATGGGAAAAGCCTCCACCCCGCCGAAGGTCTTGAAGAGCACGGCCTTGCCTTCCATGACCGGCAGGGCCGCCCGGGGGCCGATGTTCCCCAGACCGAGTACGGCGCTGCCATCGGAGACGATGGCCACCAGGTTGCTCTTGCAGGTGTAATCGTAAGCCGTGAGGGGCTCGGCCAGGATTTGCTTGCAGACCTCGTCCACCACGGTGGGAGCATAGAGCCGCCGATAGATGACTTCATCCTTGACGGGCACCTTGGCATAGACCTGGATACAGCCCTGGTAGCGGCGGTGGAGCTCCAGGGCTTCCCGGTCGGTGCTCATCTTGCCGTAATCCTGGCTTTCCGGGGGCAGCCAGGCCCGCTCCCCCTCGTAGATGTAGCTTTCGGTCCGCTGCCGAATCGCCTCAGGGGAGATGTCCCGGGCGCTGAGGCGGGCCACCCCGGTTTCCTGGGCCGCCCGGGCCACCGCTTCGGCCACCACCGCGGAGATGCGCCAGTCCATCTGCCGGGGGATGATATTACCGGGGGACAATTTGTCTTCCGGGATCATGGCCGCCAGGGCCCGGGCCGCGGCCAGGAACATGTCGATATTGACCCTGAGGGCCCTCACATCCAGACAGCCCCGGAAAAATCCCGGGGTGATGAGGGAGGACCGGATCTGGTTTTGGCTTTCCGCCTGCCCGGTGGCGACGATGGCCGCGCCGCCGGCCTTGGCTTCGGCCTGGCTGATTTCCGGTTCCGGCTGGGCCAGGGCGAAGACGATGGCTCCCGAGGCCATGCTGGCCACCATCTCCCGGGTGACCAGACCCTTGGCCGACAGCCCGATGAACACATCGGCGCCGGCCATGACATCCGCCAGACTCCCTTTGACGTCCTGGGGTTTTACCAGGCGGGCGATTTCGGACTTGGCCCAGTTCATGCCTGCCATGCGATAGACGTGCAGGGCGCCGTAGCGGTCACAGAGCACGATGTCGTCGGCGCCGGCCACGATCAACCCCTTGGCCGCGCCGATGCCCGCGGCCCCGGCGCCGCTGATGACGATGCGCACCTCGGTGAGCTTTTTGCCCACCACCTTGAGGGCGTTGAGCAGCGCCGCCAGCACGATGATGCCCGCGGCATGGTTTTCATGATGCAGGACCGGCAGGCGCACGGCCTTGCGGATGCGGCTCTCCACGGTGAAGCACTTGGGCGCGGCGATGCCTTCCAGGCAGAAGCCTCCGAAGGAGGGGGCCAGGATGCGGACGATCTCGATGATCTCATCGGCATTCTGCGTCTTGATGGCGATGGGCACCGCATCGACGTTGGCATAGGTCTTGTAAAGGACCGACTTGGCCTCCAACTTGGGCAAGGCCGCCAGGGCGCCGGTATTCCCCAGGTCGTAGATACGGCTGCCGTCGGAGATCAGGGCAATGGCGTTGCCCCGGCAGGTATAATCAAAGGAGGCGTGAGGGTTTTTCTCGATTTCCTTGCATACCGCCCCCACCCCGGGGGTATAGATGCGACTCAACACCGAGACATCCCGGATGGGCATCTTGCTCCTGACGCCGATGAGGCCCCGGTAACGCCGACGATAATCCAGGGCATCCGATTCTTTATCCATGCATGCCTACCTTGGTAGATGATATGCGAGCCATCCTGACCATCAACGGTTACCTAACATAATGGGGTTAAAGGCTCTCCCTGGCAAGGTGTTACGGGGCCGCACCAGGCATAATTCAGCAAATTTGTTGACCACCCTCCGGGAGACGCCGGAAGTTGGCGGGCCACCTGCCTTGGGGCCGGCGGCGTCCGGCCGTGAACCTTACGGTCCATCAGGGACCACCGGCCGGCGGGGCAGGGCGAAAGAGAAGGTGGCCCCGCCGTCGACCCGGCCTTCGGCCCAGATGCGGCCGCCGTGTCGCTCGATGATGCGCTGCACCAGGGCCAGGCCCACGCCCGTGCCTTCAAATTCCTCATAGCGGTGCAGACGCTGAAACACGCCAAACAGTTTATGGGTATACTGCGTATCGAAACCCACCCCGTTGTCCTTGACGGAATAGATATCTTCGTCGGCTTCACGCCGGCAGCCTACCTCAATGGCGGCGGTCTCCCGGGGACGGGTGAACTTGAGGGCGTTGCCCAGGAGGTTGACCCAGACCTGCCGCATCAGGGCCCGGTCCGCCCGGGTCCTCTGGAGGGGGTGGAGATGCCATTGCACCGTCCGGTCCCCGAGACTTTCCTGCAGTTCGCCCACCACCTCTTTGACCAGCCGGTCCATGTCCAGGTTGGTGGCCTTCATCTCCCGGCGTCCCAGCTGGGAGAAGGCCAGGAGATCATCAATGAGCTGGCCCATTTTTTGGGTATTGTCCCGGATGATTTGCAATAACCGGTGCCCCTCGGCATCCAGGCCGTCATTATGATCTTTCAGGAGAATCCGGGAAAACCCGTCGATGGCCCGGAGGGGGGCCCGCAGGTCATGGGAGACGGAATAGGAAAAACTTTCCAGCTCCCGGTTGGCCGCTTCCAGTTGGGCCGTGCGTCTTTGCACCCGTTGTTCCAGTTCCTCGTTGAGTTGGTGGATCTCTTCTTCGGCCTTTTTCCGCTCCGTGACGTCATCGAGGGCAAAGACGAGAAAATCCACCTCCCCCGCCTCATCCAAAATCGGCACCAGGGTCCAATCCCAATAGGTCACCCCCCATTCCGGGTGATCGGGGAAGATAAAGGGCTTGGCCACGGCCTGATAGGGCACCTTGGTTTCCACGACCCGGGTGAAGATGGCCTGGTTCTCCTCGTCGGGATAAAAGTCGAAATGGCTGTGACCCGGAAACTCGGAGACGTCCCGTTGACAGGCCTGGGCATAAGCCTCATTCACCCGGATGAAGTTGAAGTCTTTGTCCAGGAAGACCAGGGGGCTGATGGTGTGGGCGAAGAAGGCTTCCAGGGTGCGGGTCTTTTCCCTGAGAATCTCTTCGGCCTGCTTGCGGGCGGTGATGTCGATCCCCAACTCCAGGATCAGGGGGGAGCCGTCGCGGTCGGCAAAGAAATAGACATAGGTGCGGTAGGACCGGCCCCCCCGATGGACCCATTCATGTTCCAAGGGTTCGTGGGTTTCGAGGACCAGCCTGGCCTGGCAATCTTGACAAGGGGCCTCAAGGCCGCGCATTACCTGGTAACACCGCCGGTCGCCGGGGTCTCCGAATCTTTCCCGGAAAAAGCGGTTGGCGAACTGGATGGAATAATCCGGGTCCTTCAGGTAAACGTAGGCGGGCAGTTCCTCCAGGAGAGACAGGAGGCGCCGGCGCTCCGCCTCCAGGGCCGCCTCCGCCCGGCGCAAAGCGGTAATGTCCCGGATCACGGCGATGACCCCCAGGACGCGGCCTTCGGGATCGGTGATGCGGGAGGCATTGATCAATACGGGGACCCCTTGCCGGTCTGTCGTGAGCAGGGTACATTCCAGATCCCGTTTGTAGCCCTGCTCCAGGCAGGCGATGATCCCTGACAGGAGTCTGGGGCCATCCCGGTCCACCACCAGCTTCGTGGATAGCTCTCCCAGCACGTCCCGGCCCCAGCCGAAAAAATCCGTCAGGGCTTTGTTGGTGTGAGTAATACGTCCTTTGAGATCGGTGATGATTACCCCATCCAGCATGCCGTCGACGGTCTGGACCGCGGTGGCGGCGGCCGCCGCGGCCTCCTGGGCCTTGATCTTTTCCGCGGCGCTCGCCCCGATCTGCCGGGCCGCCAGGACGATCCCCACCACCCCTACCAGCCACAACGCCAGGTGTCCCAAGATGAGGGACCAGGCGTGCCGGGTTTCCAGCAGCGGGGGGCCCAGGGGGACGGCTATACTGACGCCGCCCCGGATGTCCCCCACCTTGTAACCCTGTTCCGCATGGCATTTCAGGCAGCTGGCATCGGTGTAGAAGGGGCGCATCAGGCGCATGTAAGGCTGGCCATGCATGGTGACCACTTCACTGACTTCAGCTTGGCCCCGCTCGAAGGCCAGCAGCGCCTTGGTTTCCCAGGCATCCGGGGCATTTTCCGGGCGGATGGGCTTCAAGCTGGTGAGGTGACCCTGGGCCAGGCCGGCCTTGGCGGCCAAGGCGTAGACCTGCCGCGTCATGTAGGCCGGGTTCAGTAAGGTGAGCTGGCGGCCCGAGGGGGTGGTGAGGTCCCGTTCCGGCAGCCTGGACAGGTAAGGGGTGGGAGGCGTTTCGGGAGTGACCGGGACATACACCCCCCCGTGGGCCGCGGCCCAGCGCCGGTAGAGCACGTCCCGTTCGTAGTTGGTTAAGGCAATATGGTGGGCTACGCTTAAGGCCTCATCCCGGTCTTGGAGCAGGTTCCATCCCAAGGAGGCCGCAGTCAGCAAGGTCCATATCCCTATGAGGATCACCGCATAGAGCTTGAGGGGAATCGGGTGGGCGCGTTTTTCCGCCTGAAAGTCCATAACGGCTCCGTGGAACCAACGCCATGGCCAAACGTTGCCGCGACCCGCGGCTCGGGCCGGCCCGATGGGGATCACCCCACCGGGTTGGCGTGGTGGGCCGGGGCCTCTGGCCCTATGCAACCAAGTATAACCATAAATTAAAAATTTCTTGATAAGATATGGAGGACCAGGCAAGGAAAAGCTGCCCGATGCCTTGATAAGGTTATACCATGAGTCGTAGAATCGGGAAGGACGTGGGGGGAGAAAAACATCAGGTCGGGCCGCAGGGAGAGCGAACCGGCAACCGCTAGTGCTGTGGGACTACCCGGTCGGGCTGAGGTGATGGTGCATCCGGGGCCTTCAGGCCCGGGTATCGGTCTGGGACAGGATTTTTTCCAGGAAGACTTTCACGATCCTAGGATCGAACTGTTTGCCCGCCTGTTCCCACAAGTAAGCTTTGATCTTGTCGGGGGGCCAGGCGCGGCGGTAGGGTCGGTCGCTGCCCAGGGCGTCCCACACGTCCACCACCATGAAGATGCGGGCCGCCAGGGGAATATCCTCACCCTTCAGACCCATGGGGTAGCCGCTGCCATCCCATCTCTCATGGTGACAGAAAGGGATGTCTACGGCGGGACGCAGATAGGCGATGGGGGTGAGAAGCTCATGGGCGTAAATGGGGTGTTGCCGCATGATCACCCATTCTTCCGGGGTTAACGGGCCCGCCTTGAATAAAATGGCGTCAGGCACGGCGATTTTCCCGATGTCATGCAGCAAAGCCCCCCGATAGATATGGGGCAGGTCTTTTCCCTCCACTCCCAGGGCCCGGGCCAGTTGCAGAGTCAAATCGGTGACCCGGGTGCAATGGCCCTTGGTCTCAAAATCCCGCAACTCCAAGGCCCTGGCCCAGCCCTCCAGGGTGGCCTCGTACGCCAGGCTGAGCTCCTTATGGGATTGCTGCATCTCGGCAAACAGGGTGGCGTTATCGATGGCAATGGCCGCTTGTCCAGCCATGGCCTCCAGAAACTCCAAGACATCCTCCTCTGCATTGAACCTGCCGCGATGGAAGATCTCTATCACTCCTCTGATCTGCCCCTTATTCCGCAAAGGCACCCCATAGTAGCTGACGAAACCCTCCGAGGCAAATAATTCGGACCGGAAACACTTATGCTGGATGGCGGTCAGATCAGGCACATAGACAGGTGCTTGCGTCATGGCGACGGAGCCGGCGCACCCTCCTGCCAGCGGCACCCGGACCTGGCGGATGGCATCGCTGTGGAAGCCCCGGCCGGCGGCGAACTCCAGGGTCTGGGTGCGGGGGTCGAGGAGCATGACCGCGGCGGCATCCACCTGCAACTGCATGGTGATATGGTCCAACAAGACGTTGAGGGTAACGCCGAGGTCCAGGCTGCTGCTGATGGCCTGGTCAATGGCGTGGAGGGCCTGCATGTGCTTGAGGTGTTTTTCGACTTTGAGGCTCAACCGGGCATTCTCCATGGCCGCGGCGGCGATACTGGCAAAGGCCTTGAGGAGGTCCACCCGTTCCGGGGTGAAAAAGTTCGGCTCATCCGTGTAAATATTTAAACAGGCGAAGACCTGCTGATCGCTCATCAAGGGGAAGGCGACCAAGGCCCCGTGGCCCCGGTGCAAAGTCGCGCAGCTCCAAAGCGCCCAGTTCCTTTCAAGCCCCACGTCATTGATCAAGACCGGTTGGCCGGTTTCGATGGCCTGGCCGATGGGCCCCAGACTCACGCCGGCGTCATTCAGCCGCATCTCCATATCGCTAAGACAGGTGGCCGTCTCGCCGGCCCAACAGAGGGGGCGGACGCGGTCACCGGCCTCAACCCGCCCCAACCACACCAGGCGGGTAGCAAAGGCATCCACCACCAGCCGGCAAATCTCTTCCCCCATGATGTCGGGGTCACGAATCTTGGCCAGCTTTTCCACTCCCCCGATCAAGAGGCGCAGAGATTGCAGGTGCTGCCAAGCTTGAGCTTCCGCCCGTTTCCGGTCAGTAATGTCGGTAATCACGGCCACGGCACTTTGCAGGCGGCCTTCAGGATCAAACAGGGGGATAGGGGTAATCTGGGCGATAATCTGTTCGCCATCTTTTCTGATCCAGGTAATTTCGTAGGGAGTCCGATCCCCCTGGTCCTTGCAATCCAACTGCTCTTTGAGGCTTTACCGGTCTCGGTATGATGCCAGCCGGCCAGAGAACGTCGTTGGATGATGCCTCACGGTAAACAAGGCGTCGCCGGGAAGGAGAATCGGCTCCTGCGGGCGGCGGCACTCCGGCCTTCCCCGTCGGCCCGGTCCGGAGAGCTGCTAGTCCTCAGATTTGAGCCATTTTTTGATCGTTACCCTGGTTCCCACCCCCACCTGGCTGTCGATGGCAAATTCATCCATCAAACGTCTGGATCCCCGCAACCCGCAGCCCCGGCCGCCATCGGGACTCGCACCCTCCTGCATAACCCGCTCGAGTTCCGGAATGCCGGGTCCCTGGTCTTCCACCACAATCTCCAGGCCCAAGGTGTCGTTCCGGCAGACCGGGGTTATGGTGACCTTGCCTTGCCCGGCATACTGATAGACGTTGCGGCTCAGTTCGGAGACGACCGTGGCGATGCGCGTCTGCTCCACCATCCCGAAGCCCCGCCACCGGGCCAGATCCCGGGCTGATTGTCGGGCCCGGATCACGTCATTACCACTCAGGATCGTGACCTCTGTCGAGAACGGGGGTGCCGGCTGGGCCCCAGGGACCGGAGTTTCAGCCGGCCCCGGCCCCCAGCCCAGGATCTCCAACATCAATCCGGATCTGAGAGCCGGAACCGGGGCCTGGACCTTATCCCCGGTTGCCGGACTACGCGGGTCTCTCCGCCTGGCCGGCTTCGGGTCGCTTTGGGTGCCTTCCGTAGCCATGTCGCCCTCCTGCTGCCTGGAACTGGACTAGTTCATTACTTATATGTCGGCGCGCCGGACAACTTTGATGAATCCAGGCCGGTCCGACACCCGGGGCCGGAGGTGCCCGGCGTCGACGGCGCCGTGCAGGCCCCGGCGGCTCGGAACGGAGGGGCGCCCGGGGCTGCCGCCGCCGTGATTCCCCGGGACGATCTCCGTTTATGGTTTGACAACCCCCCCTTCTTCTCTTATTTTTTATCCAGGTAAGGGGGGATCTCATGAGCACCCGTAAACGCTGCCTCATTTCCCGGGAGGACATTGCCCGCCGGGTGAAGGAACTGGCCGACCGGATCGCCCGGGATTATGCCGGCCGGGACCTGGTGATGATCGGAGTTCTTAAAGGCGCCTTCATTTTTTTGGCCGATTTGGTGCGGGAACTCAACTTTCCGGTGGAAATTGATTTTGTGCGCCTCCGCAGCTATGGCGGCGGCACCAGCCCTACCGGCGAAGTGTATATCACCAAGGACGTGGAGTTGCCTCTCAAGGACCGGGACGTGCTCATCGTGGAAGATATTGTGGACATCGGGTTTACGCTGAGTTTCTTAAGGCAGCACCTTGCCACCCATCGGCCCCGGTCTCTGCGAGTCTGCGTGCTGATAGACAAAAAAGAACGCCGCGAAGTGGAAGTCCCCCTGGATTACGTGGGCTTTACCGTGGAGAAAGGCTTTCTGGTGGGCTACGGCCTGGACTGCGGCGAAAAAGGCCGTACCCTGCCGGAAGTTTTTGTGCTGGAAAAGGAGTGAGACCGACAAGACCTCATCTGCCCTTTAGGCTTCAGCTTAGCAGGCGTATTGCACCGTTGGAGCAGGTTGGCCACCCGCTTCTCCAGCGGTTCTCAACTTCGGGAGACCATGACCGACAACTCGCCACACCACTTCGCCGCCCTGGACGTGGGCAGCCTGACCGTGCGCCTGGCGGTGGCGGAGACTGTCGCAGCGGGAAAATTCCGGTTGCTGCTGCACCTCCGGGAAGTCACGGGCTTGGGCCAGGGCTTGGCCGCCACCGGGGAGCTGGCCCCGGCAGGCCTGGCCCGGACCCTGGAGGCCCTTAAGGACTTTCAGCAGGTGATGGCGGCCCATCAGGTGGAGGTCTGCCGGGCCGTGGGCACCCAGGCCCTGCGCCAGGCCGCCAACCGCCAGGTCTTCCTGGACCGGGTCCGGGAGGCCCTGGGGCTGGCGGTGGAGGTGCTGGCCTCGGAGGAGGAGGCCCGGCTATCCCTGGCCGGGGTGCTGTCGGAATTACATCCTGAAGTCCTGGCGGCCCCGGCGGTGCTGGTCTTTGATGTGGGCGGGGGCAGTTCCGAATTCGCCCTGGTGCGCCCCGGCGCAGAAACGGTGTTCGCCAGCCTGCCTCTGGGAGTCCTGACCCTGAGCCAGGCCCGGCCCTTGGGGGACCCGCCCATCCCAGAGAAGGTGGCGGCCCTGCACCGGGACATCGCGGCCAGATTGGCAGCATTTTACCGGGAGACGCTTAAGCCCCACTTGGCAGCGGCCCCGCGCCTGGTGGGCACCGCCGGGGCGGTGACCACCCTGGCGGCCATGCACCTAAAGCTGCGGCCCTATGACCCGCATAAGATCAACCATACCATTTTGACCCGGGCCCAGGTGGCGGCCCTGGCAACGCTGATGGCCCAATTGCCCGAGGCGGAGCGGGCCCGTCTGGTCGGCATGGAGCCGGCCAAGGCCGGGGTTATGGTGGCAGGGGCCTTGATCGTCCTGACCATCCTCGAGGTGTGCCGGCGGGACTCCCTGGTGGTGATTGACGCCGGACTCCTGGAAGGGGTCTTGCAAGAGATGGCCCCCAAGTTTTCGGTTTCGAGATCTGGCTGAAAAGTATAATATTAACAATTTAATCGATTCGGCCTCATTTCCATGAACAGTGCACCAAGAGACAGAACCATGGCCCCCAGGAGAAGCTATCCCATTAATTTGTTGGGAATTTCACGGCTCACGCTTTTTGCCACCGGGAATTCAAACTTTAAAGGATAACACGTATGTCTCAGGATGCCATTCACTATGCCTATACTTTTGATGATCTCCTCCTTTTGCCCGGGGCCTCGGCGGTGCTGCCCAGCGAAGCCGATCTCAGCACCCGGCTGACCCGGCGCATCCCCCTCAATATTCCCCTCCTCAGCTCCGCCATGGACACGGTGACCGAAGCGGACACGGCCATTTCCCTGGCCCGCCAGGGCGGCATCGGCATCCTGCACCGCAACATGACCATCGAGGCCCAGGCCCTGGAGGTGGAAAAAGTCAAAAAGTCCGAGTCCGGGATGATCATCGACCCGGTGACCATCGGGCCCGAGGCCCGGATTGCCGATGTCCTGCAACTGATGGAGCGCTATCGCATCTCGGGCATCCCGGTGGTGGAAGGGAAGAAATTAGTGGGCATCGTCACCAACCGGGATTTGCGCTTTGAAACCAACCTGGAGCAGAAGGTCAAGGAAGTGATGACCAAGGACCACCTGGTCACCGCCAAGGCGGGGATCACCCTGGAGGAGTCCAAGGCCCTGCTCCATAAGTACCGCATCGAGAAATTGCTGGTGGTGGACGAGGACGGCAACCTCAATGGTCTCATCACCATCAAGGACATCGAAAAAATCCGCAAGTATCCCCAGTCCTGCAAGGATGAGTTCGGCCGCCTGCGGGTGGGAGCCGCCATCGGGGTGGGCCCCGACCGGGAGCCGCGCGTCGAGGCCTTGATCAAGGCCGGGGTGGACGTTATCTGCATCGACACGGCCCACGGGCATTCCTGGCGGGTGATCGAGACCGTGGAGGATACCAAACGAAACTTCCCCGATGTGGAGTTGATCGCCGGCAACGTCGCCACCGCCCAAGGCGCCCGGGATCTCATCCAGGCCGGCGCCGACGCGGTCAAGGTGGGGGTGGGGCCCGGCTCCATCTGCACCACCCGGGTCATCGCCGGGGTGGGGGTGCCCCAGCTTTCCGCCATCATGGACTGCGCCAAAGCGGCGCGGGAGGCCGATATCCCCCTGGTGGCCGACGGCGGCATCAAGTACTCCGGGGACGTCACCAAGGCCCTGGCCGCCGGCGCCGACGTGGTGATGATCGGCAGCCTCTTTGCCGGCACCGACGAGTCCCCCGGAGAAATGGTGATCTTTCAGGGGCGGAGCTATAAGATCTACCGGGGCATGGGGTCCGTGGAGGCCATGAAGGCCGGCAGCCGGGACCGCTATTGCCAGGAAGACGTCAACCTGGAGGACAAACTGGTGCCGGAGGGCATTGTGGGCCGGGTGCCGTCCCGGGGGAAACTGGCGGAGGTCATTTTCCAACTGATGGGGGGCCTGCGCTCCGGTATGGGCTACGTGGGAGCCCGGACCATTGCCGAGTTGCAGGCCAAGGCCAAATTCATCCGTATCAGCCCCGCGGGCCTCAAGGAATCCCACGTCCACGACGTCATCATCATGAAAGAAGCGCCGAATTACTGGGTGGATTGAGGGAAGCTATCAGCGGTCAGCTTTCAGCTTTCAGCAAAAAACCAATAACCAGAGACCTGTAGGGGCGGACCTGGGTGTCCGCCCCTGTTTTTATTTATAACTTATTGATTTCACTGAAAAGCTCATAACATATAGAATTTACTGATGTTC
>JBAVUP010000168.1:0-4423 GCA_049696835.1 Desulfobaccales bacterium | reverse complement strand
GGTTTAGAGGACGGGCTGTTTGACGTTTTATGTAGCCGCAGGGTTTAGCCTGCGCTTTTAAATCCTCGTTCCCAAGCTGGGCTTGGGAACGCCATTATGACCCAAGCTTTGCTTGGGAAATGGTAATTTGGATAAGGGGCCGAAATATTTCGCAAGACAGAACCTTGCCCCCACTTGGGTTCCCAAGCCCAGCTTGGGAACCGGAAAAAGAATGCCGTGGGTGGCACAGGCTTTCCAGCCTGTGCCGTCGCCGGCTAAAGCCTGCGGCTACCATGCACCGATTATTTCCCCAACGGAATAACCTTTAGCGGCGTATATTTCGACCCCTGGGGAGACAGTACACTCTGAAACAGGATCAACTCTTTGACGGCAAAAGGCGGCCAGTCCAGGGGCGGCAGTTTGGCCAGCATTCCCGCCAGTTTCTCCCGGTTGGCCGGGGATTTCACCCGGCCCAGGGTGAGGTGAGGGTGAAAGGCCCGGCCTTCCGGGAGGTGGCCCAGGGTGGCGAAGACCTTCTCCAGCCGCTGGTAGAGCCGGGTCAGGGGCAGGACGTCCCCCCCGAGCCCCAGCCACACCACCCGGGGGCTCTTGGGGCTGGGGAAGGCCCCGGCCATGGTCGCCCGGAGCTGAAAGGGCTCCTCCTCCTCCGCCGCCTGCCGGGCCGCCAGGGCCAGGGCCCCGATTTCATTATCCGGAACGTTGCCGAAGAATTTCAGCGTCAGGTGAATGTTGCCCACCGGCGCCCAGCGCACGTCGGCGTTGCTGCGCTTGAGCTCCCCCATGACCTGCACCAGGCCGGGACGGAGCCCGTCGGGTATCTCAATGGCCAGAAAAGCGCGAATCATTTTTGAGCTTTCAGCTTTATATCGCCTCGTTCCCAAGCTGTGCTTGGGAACGTCTTAACCACCAAGCTGAGCTTGGCATGCATTATCGTTCCCAAGTGCAACTTGGGGATAAGGCGATGAATAGATTTTACCAGTTTTATAAAATCTGATGGAAAATCCCCCTAAATCCCCCTTTTTCAAAGGGGGATTTTCTAAAGGATTCCGCCCGGTTCCCCCCTTTGACCAAGGGGGGATAGGGGGGATTTCTATAAGTCAGGTTAACGAAGTAATTTATTCGCCTCGTTCCCCATCTGTGCTGGGGAACACCTTACCAGCCAAGTTTAACTTGGCATGCTTGTCGTTCCCAAGTGCAACTTGGGAACGAGTTGAATCCCTTTTTTAAAGCTGATAGCTGAAAGCTGACAGCTAAAAGCTATTTCAGCTTTCTACGAAGCCGGTCCAGGGCGGTCTCGGCGGTCAGGATCTTGATTTCCGTCCGGTTGCCGTAAAATTGATAGTGCCAGACGTCTTCGCCGTCGGCCGTGGCCAGGCCGATATACACGGTGCCCACGGGCTTGGCGGGAGACCCGCCGCTGGGCCCGGCGATGCCGGTCACCGCCAGGCCGACGGCCGCGTGAAAGACCTCCCGCACGCCCCGGGCCATGGCCCGGGCCGCCTCGGGGCTCACCGCCCCTTTTTGGGCCAGGACCTCCGCCGGCACCCGCAGCAGATCCAGCTTGGCCTCGTTGCTGTAACTCACCACCCCGCCCAGAAAATAGTCCGAAGAGCCGGGCACGTTGGTGAGGCGGTGCCCGATGAGGCCGCCGGTACAGGATTCCGCCACCGCCAGGGTGAGTTTGCCGGCCTGGAGGCGGCGGCCCACCAGTTCCTCCAGGGTCGCGTCCTCCGGCCCCAACAGCACCTCACCCACCTCCGCGGCCAGAATGGCGGTCAGGCGGTCCAGGGCGGCGTCGAGCCCGGCGCGGTTCAGACCCCGCACCGTCAGGCTCAAGTGGTTTTCAGGAAAATGGGGGTAAAACCCCACCGTCACCCCTTGCCGAAATTCCGGGATGCGGCAGATTATCCCCTGCAACTGGGGTTCGGAAATCCCGAAGAGGCGCAAGGTGCGCTGCACCCAATATTCTCCCGGCTCGGCCCAGGCCACGAGAGCCGGCAGTACGAAGTCGTCAAACAGACTGCGCATCTCCTGGGGTACTCCGGGCAGAAAGAAGAGACGCACCTCCCGGTGTTTCACGGTAAAGCCGCAGGCCATGCCCCCCGGGTCCAGGAGCTGCGCGCCTTCCGGAATCAGGGCCAGGCTGGCATAACGGTCCTCCCAGGGTATCTGCCGCTCCCCCAGGCAGCGCCGGATGCGGTCCAACAGACCTTCATTCACCACCAGCCGCCGGTCCAAAGCCAGGGCCGCGGCGGGGAGGGTGACATCGTCTTCGGTGGGGCCCAGGCCGCCGGTAATGATGATAAACTGCGAGCGGCTCAACGCCTGCTCCAGGATTTCCCGGATTAACGGGGCCCGGTCGCCCACCGTGGTGAGGCGCGCCACCGCCAGCCCGGCCTCATACAGCCGCCGGGCGGCATAACGGGCGTTGCAGTCGGCCACCTGGCCGGTGAGCAACTCCGTGCCGGTGGCGATGATTTCGCCTTGCAGCATAGCAGTTGCCAGTGGTCAGTGGTCAGTGGTCAGTAAAAGGCAGTTGTTTTTCTGGCAACTGATAACTGGCCACTGACAACTTCCTGTCCTTAACCCCTCCCCCAAAAAGCCATAACGACTTCCACCACCACCCGCCCGATCACTCCCGCGGCCACGTCGTCGGCCATGACTTCCAGGGCCCCACAGCCGCCGTTGCCGAGCCAGCGGATGGGGCCGGGTTTCAGGATGTCCAGGGTTCGAAAGACGATAAAGCCCAGGGCCGCATGCTCCCAGGTCGGGGTTACGCCGGCCAGGGTGATGAGCAGCCCCACCACTTCGTCCACCACGATGGCCGGGTGGTCCGTGCGTCCCAACCAATGTTGGGCCGGGCCCGCGGCCACCAGGCCCAGAATCATGAGGGCCGCCACCCCCAGGCCGTAACCCCAGGGGCCGGTCTGGGCCAAAAGATACCACACGGGCAGGGCCGCCAGGGTTCCCCAGGTCCCGGGCATGCCGGGCAGGTAGCCGACGCCGCCCCAGGTGGCCAGGGCCAGGATCAGTCTGCGGTAACCCCGGTTTTCTTCCCCCACCGGCTCAAACCTCTAACAGTTTAGAAATACATGGAATCACGGCGCTTGTCAATAATTCCCCCTAACCGCCGGTTTTTTCCTGGCGGAGCCCTTCAGAGAGGAGTAATTTCACAATTATAAGGTTTGTGGGGTTAAAAATTGTTGAGATATTAACTATAATTGCGTTATGCGGTCCGAAATTCCCGAGCCTCTGCCGACGCCGCCCCGCATCATTCCCCGGCCGGAACACACCGTCTCCCGGCGAGACATTGATGTCGAGGCTCTGAAAGTCCTTTACCGCCTTTACCATGCCGGCTACACCGCCTATCTGGTGGGGGGCGGGGTCCGGGACCTGTTGCTGGGGAAGACGCCCAAAGACTTTGACGTAGTCACCAACGCCCGGCCGGGAGAGTTACGGAAGCTCTTCCGCAACAGCCGCATCATCGGCCGGCGCTTCCGGCTGGTGCAGGTTTTCTTCAAGGGGGGCCGCATCGTTGAGGTCTCCACCTTCAGGCGCCGCTCCGAATTCGATGAATTGGCGGAAAATGACGCCCTCCCCTCCAAAGACACCACCTACGGCACCCCGGTGGAGGATGCCCAGCGCCGGGACCTCACCATCAACGGCCTGTTTTACAACATTGGCGATTTTTCCCTGGTGGATTATGTGGGGGGCATGGAAGACCTGGAAGCCGGGCGCATCCGGGTCATCGGCGACCCCGCGGTGCGCTTCGTGCGGGACCCGGTGCGCATGCTGCGGGTGCTGCGCCATGCCGCCCGCATCGGCTTTACCATCGAGACCGCGGCCTGGGAGGAAATCCGGGTCAAGGGCCACCTCATCCGCACCTGCCCGCCGGCCCGGGTCCGGGATGAAATCCTCAAGGATTTTCGCAGCGGGGCCGTCCGCCCCTTTTTCGCCCTGATGCTGGCCTCGGGGTTGTTTTACGATATTTTTCCGGCCTGGGTGGGAAGGCTGGGGCACTCAGGGGAAAGCCGCCTCCTGGAGCTTTGTGGCCGGCTTGACCTCCTGGTCCGGAACGGCTTTGCCCTGTCCGACAGCCTGATCTGGGCGGTGTTTTTGACCGCGTTCCTGGAGCCGGAACTCCAACCCCGGGATTTCAAGGAACTGCGGGAGTTCATCCAGGAAATGATCAAAGAGGCCCTGGGGGGCATCGAGTTCCCCCGCCAGCGCCAGGACGAGGTCTCCCAGATGCTGGCCCTGGAACAGCGGGTGGCGCCCCTGCTCGCCAAAAATCAGCCCCTGCCGGCCCGCCTGACCCGCCTGACCCTGTACCCCGGGGCCTGGCAGCTCCATCAACTCAAAGCGGCCCCCGAGGCCGACCTGCTGGAACGCTGCCGCCCCGAAGCCCTGCCGACCCCCGCCC
>JBAVUP010000167.1:0-1571 GCA_049696835.1 Desulfobaccales bacterium | reverse complement strand
GAAGGGCAGAGGGGTGCTGAATCGGCAACCCTGGAGAAGGGGAGTACCATTATCAGGAAGTGCCCTCCTGGTTTTAATATCTTCAGGGAAGCAGGTGAAGAGCTATTATGGCTAAGGTAGTGATCATAGGAGCGGGAGGGGTGGGCAGCGTTGTCGCCCATAAGGTGGCCCACTGCCCCGACGTGTTTACCGATATCATGCTGGCAAGCCGCACAAAATCGAAGTGCGATGGTATAGCTCAGGCAGTCGGGGCGAACTCCATGAAGACGGCCCAGGTCGATGCAGACGATGTTCGGCAACTGGTCGAATTGTTTGAAGGCTTTAAGCCGGCGATGGTGATCAATGTCGCGCTGCCTTATCAGGATCTCACCATCATGGATGCCTGCCTGGAAGCGGGGGTGAATTATCTCGATACCGCGAACTATGAACCGCCAGATGTCGCCAAATTCGAATATCAATGGCAGTGGGCCTACCATGACCGATTCCAAAATGCAGGCCTCACTGCCATTTTAGGCTGTGGCTTTGATCCGGGGGTAACAGGGGTCTTTACCGCCTATGCCGCCAAACATCATTTTGACGAGATTCATTATCTGGATATCGTTGATTGTAATGCGGGCGACCACGGGAAACCGTTTGCGACCAACTTTAATCCGGAGATCAATATTCGCGAAGTTACCCAACGAGGCAAATATTGGGAGGGCGGCAGATGGAGAGAAACAGAGCCCCACGAGATTCACAAGTTGCTGAACTATCCCAATATCGGCCCTCGTGAATCTTATCTCATCTACCACGAGGAATTGGAATCGCTGGTAAAGCATTTTTCGGCGCTAAAACGGGCCCGCTTTTGGATGACCTTCGGAGAAGAATACTTGACTCATTTGCGCGTCATACAAAATATCGGCATGGCCAGTATTAAACCCATTATATACGAGGGCAAGGAGATTGTTCCCCTGCAATTCCTCAAGGCGGTCTTGCCTAACCCCGGTGAACTCGGCGAGCAGTATTCGGGTGAGACGTCCATCGGCTGCCGCATCAGGGGGACCAAGAATCGCAAGGAGCGGACCTACTACATCTACAATAATTGCAAACACCAGGATGCCTATCGGGAAACAGGGGCCCAAGCCGTCAGCTTTACCACCGGGGTGCCTGCCATGATCGGTGCCCTGATGTTTCTGACAGGTAAATGGAAAAAGGCCGGCGTCTTTAACGTGGAAGAATTTGACCCTGATCCCTTCATGGAGCAACTCCCTATTCACGGTCTGCCGTGGCACGAACAGCACGACGTAGATTTGGAAGTATAAACTATCGATGCCTATCGACTTTAGCCAGATTCCCACGCCTTGCTATGTGATTGACGAGCATCTCTTACGGAAAAACCTGGCTGTCATAAAAAAGGTTAAAGAGGCTGCCGGGGTTGATATCCTCGTTTCGTTAAAGGCCTTTGCGGGATGGGGTGTCTTTCCCATCTTCAAGGAGTATGGGTTCGGCGCCTCGGCAAGCTCGCTCAATGAGGCGCGCCTGGCCTTTGACGAACTCGGGGTAAAGGCGCACACCTACGCGCCGGCTTATCA
>JBAVUP010000166.1:0-16426 GCA_049696835.1 Desulfobaccales bacterium | reverse complement strand
GGCCAAGGTGGCCCTCACCGCCTGTATGCGCAAGCTCCTGGTGATCCTTAATGCCATGCTTAAAAATCGCACTTATTGGAACCCACAGCTGCCTCTTGCAGCTTGACAGAAAAGACAGTCGCTACATTTCTCAGTGAGCAGTCAGCAAACAGCCTCGAGGCAATCTCCTGCCAATATCCGGGCGCCGGCGCTGTTGCCCTTTAACCTCCCCTTTTCCCCGGTCTTTTTACAAACTGTAAAAAATGACGACAGCCTGTCAGGACTGGTTTCGAGGCGACTTGGCCAGGCAGTCAGGTAATTATCGTTATATCAATGAGTTATCGATTTAGGGTTTTTTTACCCGCCTTGGCACGGCGGTTGCTCAGCAATTATCCGAGGGGTGATCTGCGTGGCCAACACATGCAAGATTCTCATTGCGGATCGCAACCGCCACGTGCGGGATTTACTGAGGCGGGAGTTGACCGCGGAGGGTTATCAGGTAGAGGTCGCGAAAGATGGCCGGGAGGTGTTGAGCCGGATCGACGGCGATGATCCGCCCCAGCTCCTCATCCTGGATCTGGAGATTCCCTACCTGGATGAACCGGAGGTGTGGGCCCGGTTGCAGGACCGGCAGCCCCCCTTGCCGGTGGTGATTCACAGCTTTCTCCCCGAATATCCCACCAAGCTGTCGTTGTCTATCCCTGCGGCGTTTCTGGAAAAGAAAGGCGACACGGATCGCTTGAAGACCGTGGTGGCCGAGATAGTCGGCAAGCATTACCCCGCAGGGGCCCCGGTCCGGGAGAAGACCGGTTGAGGAGGGGCGAGCAATAAAACGCGTAGCCTATTGGTAATCAGCATTACTGGCGTTGAGGAAGGGTGAAAAACCCGCTGATGACCCTCCTTGGGCAGATCGTATGGTCAAGCTGCTACATCCCCCCTGACTACAACTCCGCTGATAATCCTGCCGAGAGCTTGCTGACCCAAGGCTCTCCCGTGGCCGGGGCGAAATTACGGCCAGGGGGACCGGTTTCCCTTTACGGTACCGGGGAGGATTTGTTACACTGGCGGGGAGGTCCGGACAGGATGGATCGGTGGGGTTGCGAGTTCATGAGAAATGGAGGGATGGACATGCACATCATAAGAGGCATGAAGTCCGGCAGGCTGGTCCTGGCTGCCTGCCTCATGGCGGGGTTAATTCTGGGAGCCGGGCTTACGGCCCGGGCAGAAAGGAGTCATCCGTTGGTCAAGTTGGAAACGAGTATGGGGGATATCACCCTGGAGTTGTATCCGGACAAAGCGCCGGTGACCGTGGCCAATTTCCTGGAGTACGTTAAAGCGGGATTTTATAACGGCACGATTTTTCACCGGGTCATCAATGGCTTCATGATCCAGGGGGGCGGTTTGGATGCCCAGATGAACCAGAAGCCGACCCGGGCGCCCATCAAGAACGAAGCGGACAACGGGCTGACCAATGACGCCTATACCGTGGCCATGGCCCGGACGCAAAATCCCGATTCGGCCTCGGCGCAGTTCTTCATCAACGTGGCCGACAACGCCTTTCTCAACCATAAGGGCAAGACGCCCCAGGGTTGGGGGTACGCGGTGTTCGGCAAGGTGGTCAAGGGCCAGGAGGTGGTGGATAAGATCAAAGCGGTGCCCACCGCCGATCAGGGGCCCTATCAGAATGTGCCCAAGGAACCGGTAACCATCATCAAGGCCACCGTGGTGCAGGAATAGGCGCAGCGGTCAGGTTTTCCAACCTGAAAGACCAGGCTGCGGGCGGACCTCAGGGTTCGCCCTTATTTTGTGGATGATCAGGTCGTCAGGTCCGGGGCTTTCCATGGGAGCCTCCGTGGTCCCGAGGGGGATGGGAAGTCAAGGAAAGACGCGCCTCGGGTTGATGGGGCGGTGGACGCTTAGTCGCCGATGATTTTGACCAGCACCCGTTTGCGGCGGCCGCCGTCAAACTCGCCGTAGAAGATCTGCTTCCACGGACCGAAGTCCAGCTTGCCGCCCGTTACGGCCACCACCACCTCCCGGCCCATGATCTGGCGCTTCAGGTGGGCGTCGGCGTTGTCCTCCCCCACGTTGTGGCGATACTGGGAGACCGGGGCATGGGGGGCCAGCTTTTCCAGCCAGACATCGTAGTCGTGATGCAGGCCGGATTCATCATCGTTGATAAAGACGCTGGCGGTGATGTGCATGGCGTTGACCAGGATCAGACCTTCGGTGATACCGCTGTCTCTGAGGCAGCGCTCCACCTGGGGGGTGATATTGATGAAGGCCCGGCGGCCGGGGACCTGAAACCAGAGTTCTTGACGGTAGCTTTGCATAGACCTGTCCGCATGAATTTTGGGTCAACTGTGCCACACGGGCCTTGCCGGTGTCAAGGGCAGGGGGGAGGCCGGCGACGGTTGCCGGGAGGGTCAAAGACCTCAGGGGCCGTGGTCAGGGCGACCCGACCCCTGAGGTGTTAGGGCAAGAACGGGGAGGGGTTACTTTTTCGGGGGCGCGGCGGGGCTGGGTTCCAGGACGACGCCCTGCTCTTCCAGCTTTTTCATGTATTTTTCAGGGTTTTGCTTGAATTCCTGATCGCAACCCGCGCAGCAGAAGTAGATGCGTTTGCCTTGGTAGTCAACATAAATATTTCTGTCGATGTTGCCGGCCAACACCGGGCAGACGGTCTGGGTCTTGCCCTGGGGGGCGGGTTTGGGGTCGGCGGCCCAGAGGCTCCCTGCGGCAAACGCTGCCAGGGTCAGGGCCAGGATCAATACTTTGAAGGTTTTCACGAGACTCTCCTTCCGGGGTTTTCACGGATTCACCTATTATGGATAAAATTGTGTACATATGGCCCCTTGTCAAGGCTTCATGACAAAGTTTTCTTTGCGGGAAGGGGCGGTTTAAAACCGGATGGCAGGCAATCAGCTATCTTGGTAAGGGGCGACCGGCATGGCGGCCCCCCAAGCAGGAGCTTGGGAACGAGAGGAAGGGGCGCAGTGCGCACCTTCCATGACTAATTCACCTTGCCACCGGAGCAATTTGTCAAGGAAGGGCGATGGAGACTTTTCATTGGTAAAATCCTCCCCCAAAAGCAGTGATGGAATTGCCCCCAAAGGCAAATGGCCGACCCGGTTTTCACGAATCGGCCATTCTCCTGCTCTGGCAAGATATGGTAGCAGGAACCACCTTGCCGCTCTTCCCTGCCCCAGCTTGTCTGCCGTGCCCAGCCATATTTCAGGCCAGACCTTGGAAAACAACAAACAAAGGAGCAAAGAGTATATTTAATATATCTCAAAATTCATGTCCTGTCAAGGCGCGTGGAAGAAAAAAATCCCCTTAAGTTCCCCAATCACTTATTACCTTTTCTAAAAAAGTAAATCCAGGTGATAATCCCCGCCGTTCTCTCTTAGTTTTTCCAACGAAAAAATCAATCTTTGGCTGGTGCCTCAGAATTCTTAAGGTCAAGGGCGCCGGATTTTTTAAGGGCGGCGACGCCGCCCTGGAGGTTGACGGCGTTACACAGGCCGGCGGTTTCCAGTTGGCGCAGGGCTTCGAAGGAGCGCACCCCGGAGTTGCACACCACCAGGAGGCGCTTGTCCGGAGGGATTTCGCCGAAGCGGTGCTTCAGGGTCTCCTGGGGGATGTTGAGCCAGCGGTCCCCGAAGAGGTCCACGTAGGGGGCGGCGTTGGCCGCGCCCCGGACGTCCAGGCAGATGGTGTCGGCGGCCTTCTCGGTCAGGAAGCATTGCTCGAAGTCGGCGACCTCGATGGTGCGGTTGTAGCCGGCGAGAATGTTTTCGAGGGTGTTGGCCACGGCGTTGACGATATCCAGGGCGGCGGCGAAGGGCGGGGCGTAGGCGAGTTCCAGGTTGGCGAGGTCGGCGAGGCCGGCCTTGAAGGGCAGGAGCGCGGCGATGCTGTTGATGCGGCCCACCAGGGCGTCGCCGTTGTGGCTGAGGCCCTGGGCCCCCAGGAGGCGGCGGGTTGTTTTATCCGCCACCAGGTGCAGGTACATGAGGTCCTGGGTGGGGTAAAAGTGAGCCCGGTCGGCCTGGATGACCAGGGCCCCCACCGGGTCAAAGCCCGCTTGCCGAGCTTGGGCGAGGTTGAGGCCGGCGCCGGCAATGGCCATCTCAAAGGTCTTCAAGGTGAAGGAGCCGACGATGCCGTTGAAGGTGGCGGAGCCGCCGGCCAGGTTGGTGCCGATGACCCGGCCCTGGCGGTTGGCGAGGGAACCGGAGGGGAAATACACCGCCTGGCCGGTGATCAGGTGGTGGTTGACGATGCAGTCGCCGCCGGCGTAAATGTGCGGGTCGGAGGTCTGGAGGCGGCGGTTGACCACGATGCCGCCGGAAGGGGAGAGCGACAGATTGGCTTGCCGGGCCAAGTCGGAGTTGGGGGCGGCCCCCACCGCGGTGATAACCAGGTCCGCGGGCAGGATTTTTTGTCCGGTGACCACTTCCAGGGCATGATCGCCGCCGGGATGGGGCCGGATTTCCTTAACGGTCTCCTCCAGGTGGAGGGTGATGCCCTTATCCCGGAGGTGTTTGGCGACCATGCGGGCCAGGCCCGGCTCCAGGACGCCGGGGAGGACCTGGGGAGTGATTTCGACCAGGGCGGTGTCCAGGCCCCAGAGGTCGCTGACGGCTTCGGCCATCTCGCAGCCGATGGCACCGGCGCCGATGATGACGACGCTGCCCACTTCGCCCTTGGCGATCCGGTCCCGGACGGCCATGGCGGCGGGGAGGCCGGAGAGGCTCATGACCCCGGGAAGGTCGGCGCCAGGCACGGCCAGGGGGTGAGGGCGGCTGCCGGTGGCCAGGACCAGCTCGTCATAGGGGAGGTCGTCCTCTTTGCCTGATTCCAGGTCCCGGAGGCGCACGAGTCGGCGCTCCCGGTCAAGGGCCAGGGCCCGGGTGCGGATGCGGACCCGGACGTCCTTGGCCTCTTCAAAGAACTCCGGGGTGCGGAGCATGTGAAAGCTGGTGCTCATGAGCTCCTTGATATCGCTGAGGTCGCCGGAGATGTAATAGGGAATGCCGCAGCCGCCGTAGGAGATGTATTGGCCCTGATCCACCATGGTGACTTCATAGTCGGGGCGCAGGCGTTTGAGGCGGCAGGCCACCTTGGGCCCCAGGGCCACGGCCCCGATGATGACGATGTGCTTGGATGCCATAGAGTAACCTCTGAATGGCTGAGCTTAGGGCGTGCTGAGCACCCAGGGCCCAGACTAGAAAATTTTCTCACGCCAAGGCGCCAAGGCGCCAAGAATGGAGAGGCGGGCGCAATGCATTGCGTCCCTCCTTTCCGGATTATTTTTCCGTCTCATCCGAAGGGCTTGGGGTTTTATGGGGGCCCTCGCAGGTCAGGGTGTCGGCCCGCCAGAGGGGCTGCATTTGGGTGTCTCGGGCGCGGTGCTCGCAAGGATAGTGGCCGCAGATGGGGCACTCCGATTCCATGCAGGGATCGGCGTGGATGAGGATATCCGCCTGACCGGCATAATAATCGGAGAGGATCTTTTCCAGTTCCTTAACTTCCCGGTGGCTTTCCTCGAGGGAGAGATCCCGGGGCAAAATGAGGTGGAAGTCCATGAAGACGCGGGTGCCGGACCGCCGGGCCCGGAGTTGATGGATGTCGATCCACATGTTGCGGCGGTGTCGGGCGATGACGTCGCAGATCTCTTCCAAGAGTTCAGGGTCGGAGGTGTCCATAAGGCCGGCGGAGGCCTGCCACACCAGCCGGGAGCCGGTGACCAGGATATTGAGGCCCACCAGGAAGGCCACGGCGCCGTCCAGCCAGTTCCAGCCGGTGAAGTAAACGCCCACCAGGCCCAGGACCACCCCCGCGGTGGTGTACACGTCGGTGAGCACGTGCTTGCCGTCGGCCATCAGGACGATGGATTTGGTACGCCGGCCGAACATCACCAGGACCAGACCCAGGAGGAGATTCACCAGGGCGGCGCCCAGGATGAGGAGCAGGCCCTTTTCCAGCCGGGGGATGGCCTGGGGGTGGAAGAGCCGGGGCCAGGCTTCGTAGAAAATTCCCAAGGCGGCCAGGATGATGAGGGCGCCTTCGAACCCGGCGGAGAAATACTCGACCTTGCCGTGGCCGTACGGATGGCTGGGGTCGGGGCTCTTGGCGGCGATAAGAATGCTGCCCAGGGCGAAGCTGGCGGCCACCACGTTGATGATGGATTCCAGGGCGTCGGAGAGGATGGCGGCGGAATCGGTGAGATAGAAGGCAATGAATTTTACGGCCATCAGACCCGCGCCGATGAGCAGGGAGGCGGAGATGGCCAGGAGATGGTTGCGGAGGGTGGTTGTTTGGGAGTTCACGGGTTTTTCAGGGCGTCGCAATTAATCAATGGTTCTTTTTTAATTACTACCACAGAGGCACCAAATAGAAAAGCCCCCAGGTTGGGGCTCAGTTCGGCAAAAAGATTTCCAATCGGCAACCGGCTATTTATGGAAGTGGATGAAGATGTTTTCCCGCGCAAAGCTCCCCTTCAGCATTACTTCTGCTTGATCCGGTGAAAAGAAGGTTTGCAGGCCGAACTCCTCCTCCGAGAACCAATCGGTTTCGAGGGTTAAGCCGGACTCCCGTTGCCGGATCATGATATGGCCTTCATCCGCGGGTTCCAGGGGCCAGGCGAGATAGAGGTTCAGGCTCAAGGAATCCGGGGTACGCCGGATGCTGGCCTTCTTGGCCTCCCAGATTTCATATTTGGGGACGCCGAAGCCGGAGAGCCAATACAGGGTAATATAATTGAGGCCGTCAAACATGGGCTGCGTTTGGCAGGGAGATCGGCTCAACCAACCGCTTGCTTACCACATTTGAGGGCCATTTGGGCCATTTTGCGGCGGACGAAGGCCAGCTGGCCCTGGAGGGGAATCTCCATGGGGCAGAGGTCGTCGCAGGCCATGAGGCCGATGCAGCCGAAGACGCCTTCGTCGGTACCCACCACTTCGAAGTATTTCGCCGCGGGGCGCTCATCCCGGGGGTCGATCATGAAACGGGCGATGCGGTTCAGGAAGGCGGCGCCCATAAAATCGGCCCGCATATTGGCGGTGGCGCAGCCGGCGATACAGCAGCCGCATTCGATGCAGCGCTCATTTTCGTAAATCGCCAGGGCGGTGGGGTTGTCCATGCGTTCCTCGATGCCCTGGGGTTCAAAGACCCTGTCGGTGTGAATCCAGGCCTCGGTGCGCACGTTGAGGTAACGGAACCAGACGCCGGTATCTACCGAGAGGTCACCCACCAGCTTGAAGATCGGCAGGGGCATGAGGGTGATGGTATCCGCAAGGTCCTGGGTCAGGGTCTTGCAGGCCAGACCTGGACGGCCGTTGATGAGCATGGCGCAGGAGCCGCAAATGGCGGCCCGGCAGACAAAGTCGAACATCAGGGAGGGGTCCTGCTCCTCCCGGAGACGGTTCAGGGCGATGAAGAGACTCATGCCCATGGTCTCCTCCAACCGATACTCCTGCATCCGGGGAGGAATCTCCGGAGTGAGGGGGTTGTAACGAAAGACGGAGAAGGTGAGAAGCCGTTCAGCCATGGCAGATAGTCCTCTGGTTGTGTGGTAATTGGGGAAGGGGGCCAGGGGCAGATGGCCCCTTCCCCCTTCCCCCAACCCCTTACTGGGGGTTGGAGGGGGTTTGGGGGAGGCGGGGGAATTGACTTCCCCCGGCCTCCCCCAAAAATCTCTAATCACCCGCCGCGATGGGCATTTCGCCGTAGCCCCGGGAGCCCGGCGGCAGTTCGGTGATGTTCACCGGCTCGTACTGGAGGTCGGGCATGGCCGCGCCGGGTTTCCAGTAGGCCAGGGTGCGTTTCAGCCAGTTGTCGTCGTCCCGCCGGGGGTAGTCCTCCCGGTAGTGGCTGCCCCGGGATTCGGTGCGCTGCAGGGCCCCGTAAGAAATACAGAGAGCCAGGCGGAGCATGCCGGGGAGGCGCAGGGCGGCCAGGAGTTCCGGGTTGGGGCCCAGGCCGCTGGAGCGCAGTCGCAGGTGCTGGGCTCGCTCATAGAGGCCCTGGAGAGTGGTCACGGCCTCCTGCAGGTCGGCGGCGGTGCGGAAGATGCCGACGTTCTGGAGAAGGGTGTCTTCCATCCGGTGGCGGATAGAAAAGGCGTCTTCGGCGCCGTTCTTGCGGCTGCGGAGGTCGGCCAGGCGCTGGGCCTGGGCGGCCATGGCGTCTTCCACCAATGAGAAGGGGAACATCAGGGACTGCTCTTGGGCAAACCGGGCTACCCGTTCTCCCACTACCATGCCGGCGACGATGGTTTCAGCCAGGGAGTTGCCGCCCAGGCGGTTGAAGCCGTGGAGGTCCCAACAGGCGGCTTCGCCGGCGGCAAAGAGGCCCTTCAGGTTGTAGGCCTCGCCGTTTTTGTTGGTACGGACGCCGCCCATGGAATAGTGCTGGGTGGGCCGGACCGGGATGAGGGCTTCGACGCAGTCGATGCCCAGGAAATTCTGGCAGATGGTATGGACTTCCCGGAGATTGGTGCAGATGTGCTCGGGACCCAGGTGGCGGATGTCCAGCCAGAGGTGAGGGCCGTAGGGGCTGTCCACCCCGAAGCCCTGGCGGATGTGGTGCAACATCCAGCGGCTGACCACGTCCCGGGAGGCGATTTCCTTTTTCACCGGCTCATAATCGGGCATGAAGCGGTGAAGGTTCTTATCCAGGAGGTAACCGCCGTCGCCCCGGCAACCTTCGGTGACCAGGATGGCGGCGGGAACGATGCCGGTGGGGTGAAACTGCACCGCTTCCATGTTGCCCAGGGGGACCACGCCGGTGTCCAGGACGATGGACATGCCGGTGCCCTCATTGATGACGGCATTGGTGGAGACGCCGTACATACGGCCATAACCGCCGGTGGCGATGACCGTGGCCTTGGCCAGGTAGGGGCGAAGCTCACCGGTGCGCAGGTCCATGACCACGGCGCCGCAGCAGGTGTCGTCGGTGTGGATGAGGCTGATGGCCTCGCAGCGGTCATGGACGGTAACCCCCAGCTTGATGACCACGGAATCCATGGCATACTGGAGCACGTGACCGGTGCCGTCGGAGGCGAAGCAGGTGCGCCACTTGGCGGTGCCGCCGAACTGACGTTGAGCGATGAGACCGGCCTTTTCCTGGAGATCTTCGATCTCGGTGCCGTCGGGGAGAATGCGCTTGCCGGGGACCACCCGGGACCAGGGCACGCCCCAATGGGATAACTGGCGTACGGCTACCGGGGCCAGATTGCAAAAGAGGCGGGCCACTTCCTGGTCGCAGCCCCAGTCGGAGCCCTTGACGGTATCTTCAAAATGAATGTCGGGATTGTCACCGTAGCCCATGGCCACGTTGCCCAGGGATGCCTGCATGCCCCCCTGGGCGGCGGTGCTGTGGGAGCGGCGGGGCGGGACCAGGCTCAGGATGGTGACTCTGTGGCCGTTCATGGCGGCTTCAATGGCCACCCGTTCGCCGGCCAGGCCGGCCCCAATGATCAGGACGTCAGATATATGTGCGTCGGACCAGTTCATGAGAGACCTTTGGGAATATTGCGGAAATAGAAGACCAGAAGGGTCAGGAAGCCCAACCCGACGAAGCCGATGGTGGCGTAGACCAGGTAGGAAGTGAATTTGCGCCGGTGGATCCAGCTCCATTTCACCAGGATGCGGTAGAGGCCCACCATGGCGTGGATTTCGGCAGCCAGGAGCAAGACGACGAAATGGGAAAAACATCCTCCCTGGATGCGGGCGGCGCTGGTGGCGGCCGAGATGGGCCAGGCGTGGAGCACTTGCGCAATGTGAATAACCGCCAGCACCAGGACAATCAAGCCGGTAAGGATCTGGACGCCCCAGGCCCACGTGTCCAGGTGGGCCAGACGGCGGGAATGCTGCATGAAGACCCGCATTTCCTGGAATTTCCAGGGGGCCTTGCGCATCGCCACCAGCCCATGAACGAGGATGGCCAGGATGATGAGGGGGATACCGATATAGGAGAGATAGTACTCATCCATGCGGGCGGAATCCCGGTTGAAGGCGTCCACACCGAGAATGATGCTGGAGACCGCAAACATGTGGAACTGGAGGAAGCCCAAGAGGATCAGGCCGGTGGCCAACTCCAGGAGTTCCATGCGGGCTTCCAGCCGGGGACTTTTAGCCAGAAGTTTTTGTAGGATCACCGGGACACTCACTTAAGTTAAATGTGAAATTTTTAGCAAATCCAATTTTTAACTATATTTCAGGAAGAAATCGTTGTCAAAGACTTTCTCCCAACGTCTTACCCATGTCAGGATGTTCCCCAGATCAACCGAAAAATTCTATCAGGCACACCCGGACTCGAAAATCAGACAATTGATGATTTCTCTGTCAAAGGTTTTCTTACAAAGGGAGCTCCAAGCACTCAAGCAGTGGGATAGAGGAAAACCGCGGCCAGGACCAGGGCGGCCAGGAGGAGGCGGTAGACTGCGAAGGGGATGAAGGTATGGCGCTGGAGGAAACGCAGCAGATATTTGATGGTGAGGTAGCTGGAGATCGCCGCGGCCAGGAAGCCCAGGGTGGCGGACAACAGGGGGAGGGTGCCGGCGGGTTCATGGAGCCAGGTGGGGATATGGTGGAGGCCGGCGCCGGCGATGATGGGGGTGGCCATCAAAAAGGAGAAGTGGGCGGCGGAGCGGCGGTTGAAGCCCAAAAACAAGCCGGTGGTCATAGTGATGCCGCTCCGGGAGACTCCGGGCATGACGGCGAACGCCTGGGAGAGGCCGATGAGGATGGCGTCCTTCAGGGTGAGCTGATCCAGGCGGCGGATATGCCGGGCCAGGATTTCCCCCAAGATGAGCAGCAGCCCTACGGAGCCCATGAGAATGGCAATGTGCGCCGGGGCCCGGAAGACGGTCTCGGCCTTCTTTTCAAACAGCAGCCCGAAAATGCCCCCGGGAATGGTGGCAACGATGAGGAAGAACAGCATCTTGCGTTCCGGCCGGTTGTAGCGGGTGGGAAAGATGAAAGCGTGGAACATGTTCAGCCAGTCTTCATAAAAGTAAGCCACCAGGGCCACCAGGGTGCCGACGTGGAGGAGAATGTCAAAGCTCAGGCCGCCGCCGGTGACGTGGAGATAGTGCTCCAGGAGAGCCAGGTGGCCGGAACTGGAAATGGGTAAGAACTCGGTAATCCCCTGGACCACACCGAGAAAGAGGGCAATGAGCGGATGCATAATTGGCGGAATGTATCATGGGAATTATCAGCAGGCAACCGGAAAATATGCGGGGGTGGAGTGCCACGGCTTTTTCGCCAGAGGCTGAGGCAAAAATCCCCCGGGGATAGGAAGGCCTGGATTTAAGACGACTTTTCCACGGTGACGGTAACGGCGCCGGGCCGGGAATGCACGAGGCTAACGCCGCCGGGCAATTCTACGGAAATGATGAGGCGGTGGCGGCCCGGGGACAGGTTCCGGGTGTCCACCTTAACCTGGAGATCTTCCGGGGTGAGGCCTTGCACCACGGGCCAGGGACCTTTAATGGTAAGAGTGACCTGGGCCGGGGACACCCGGGCCGGCTGGGGGCCGGGGAGTACGGGGACCTTGGCAATGGTTCGGGTGAGGGTTTTGGGGCCAATCATGATATCCGCCAGGATAGGGACCGGCTCTTTCAGGGTCAGGTGGAGGTTCTTAAAGTCCAGATCCGTGGCGATGATGGTGTGTTCCTTGAGATGGGACAGATCGATGGGGAGGGTAGGGATAAAATTTAACTCGGCCAGTTCCGGGTAAGGCCCTTTCACAATCACCTGCGCCGGGCGGGTTTGGGCACTCAAGACTTGATAGCCTTCGGGAGGATTATTTTCCAGAATAGGCTTGATGGGCAGGGTCTGGGTCATGGTGGCGGCCAGGGTCAGGTTGATGGGATTGGGTTGGATGCGGATCACCTGGACTCCCCGGGGATAGTTGAAGCTATTGGGCCCGAGATAGAAGGTATGACGCCCGATCTTATAGCCAGCCAGGTCCAGGGTTTCGGTGAGGCGGGTTTGGGACAGATTCGTGACGATGGAGCGGGGGCCGATAACCCGGACCAGGATGGAAGGGGGCACTTCACTGGTGACCATGAGACTATGGTGCAAATTGACCAGTTCCAGCGTCATGTTCAAGGTGGTCTCGGTACGCTCCTCACCGCTGACGGCGAACCAGAGGGCCAAAGCCAGCAGGATGGAAAGGAGTTTCAGGAGCTTATTGCGTCCAAAGGTGCCGAACCAGTTTTTCAAACCACTTTCCTCTGTTCTGTTCAGGGGTTTCCAGGAGGTCGCGGAGGGCCTGCCGCAGTTGCAAGCGGGTGAGATCGCGTCTCAACTTCCCACCCTGAGCGAGGGAAATTTGCCCGGAAGTCTCGGAGACTACCAGGGCCAGGGCATCGGTTTGTTCCGTGATCCCCACCGCGGCGCGATGCCGGGTGCCCAGGGTGGGATCCAGATTGGGATTACGGGTCAGGGGCAGCAGGCAGCCGGCGGCCATGGCCCGATCCCCCTGGAGGATGACGGCGCCATCATGGGTGGGGTTGTGGGGCCAGAACAGGGAGACCAGCAGTTCCTTGCTCACCTGGGCGTCCAGCCGGATAGCGCCCTCAAACAACTCCGACAGGCCGATATAGCGCTCCATGACGATGAGGGCGCCGATGTGGCGGGACGCCAGGGTCTCGGCGGCATCGCACACTTCTTCCGTAGTGATCGGGGGGTGGATGCCGGTGGGGGCCAGGGCCTTTTTGCCCATGCGACTGAGAAAGCGGCGGATGTCGGCCTGGAACAGAATAATGACAATGAGGACAAAGCTCTTGACGATGATGTCCAGGAGCCACTCTAAGGTGAAGAACTCCAGTTGCCGGGCCACCATGTAGGCAAGGAACAGGAGGAAGAGACCGGCCAGGACCTGGATGGCCTGGGTGCCGCGCAGGACCAGGACGATCTGGTAAATGATGACGGCCACCAGGATGATGTCCACGCCATCCTGCCAGCGCAAGTTGCCGAGGAACTGCCACATGGTCGGGGGGAGGCCTCATCCTTTCCGGAGACGGGAGCGGAGGCAAGGGCCGAACCCGCGGTCGTCTCCAACCTTATACTTTTGAAGGCCTAAGGGCGCAAAACGTTAAGAGCAGCGGTCGACTGTTAAAATCAGGAGTTTATAAAGAAAAACCATCGAACTGGCTTCAGGACACGGCGCGCCATGCCCCTGGATTCAAGATCATTGCTTTGCCGCGCCGCTCATCAGGGCGGCGCTAGCCTTGACGGGAGCGGAGCAGGCGTCCAACACCGCCAGGAATTGGCGGGCGTAGGCCACATTGTGGGTGCGGACGATGCGGGCGCCGCGCCACACGGCCACGGCCAGGGCCGCCAGGGTGCCGATATCCCGTTCCTCGCCGGCGGGCTGCCCGGTGAGGTGGCCGATAAAGGCCTTGCGGGAGGCCCCGACCAGCAGGGGACAGCCCAATTCCAAAAAGACATCCAGGTGGTTCAAGACCTCCAGGTTGTGTTGCGAGGTTTTGCCGAAGCCGATGCCCGGGTCCAGGATGAGGAGGTCGGGGGCGAGGCCCTGGGAGCCGGCAAAATGCAGCCGTTCCCGGAAGAAGTCCTGGATTTCTCCCAGGAGGTCGTCATAGTGGGGTCGGACCTGCATGTCCCGGGGGTTGCCTTGCATGTGCATCAAGACCACCGGCGCCTGATAGGCGGCGGCCAGAGGAGCCATATCCGGATCGAAGCGGAGGGCACTGATGTCATTGATCAGGGTGGCACCCGCATCCAGGGCGGCCCGGGCCACGGGGGCCTTGTAGGTATCGATGGAGATGGGGACGGCGAGTTCGGCGGCCAGGATCTCGATGACCGGCAAGACGCGGCGGAATTCCTCCTCCAGAGGCACAGGATCGGCAAAGGGGCGGGTGGATTCGCCCCCGATGTCCAGGAGGTCGGCGCCGGCCGCCACCAAGGCCCGAGCCTGGGCCAGGGCCGCGTCATGATCAAAATAGCGGCCGTGGTCGGCAAAAGAGTCGGGGGTGATATTGAGCACCCCCATGACCAGGGGGCGCGGGGCAGCCAACAGGGCCGTCCAGACATGACGCCGCTCCGGAATCTCCGCAGGGCCGGAGGAATGCGTCAGGCCGGACATGGTTAGGCCTGTTGGAGGCTGAGTGGCAAGGGGGGTGTACCTTCCGGGGACTCCGGGGGTTCCGTCGATTTGGGCAAGGCATCGATGATCCGGTCAATTTCGATGCTGTCTAGGGTCTCCTTTTCCAGAAGGGCCTGGGCCAGGGCCTGCAACTGGTCCCGATGGGTGGTCAGCAGACCTTTGGCCTCCTGGTAAGAGTTGAAGACCAGATTTTTAATGGCGTGGTCGATGACCCGGGCGGTCTCTTCACTGAAATCCTTGGCCTGGGAGATCTCTCGGCCCAAGAAGATGTGCTCGTCCCGTTTTCCAAAGGTAACGGGCCCCAATTCATCGCTCATGCCCCAATTGCACACCATCTTACGGGCCAGATCGGTGGCCCGTTCCAGGTCGTTGCCGGCGCCGGTGGTGAAATGCTGAAAGACCAGTTCCTCGGCAGCCCGTCCTCCCAGGAGCACCGTCAGGGTAGAGACGAGGTATTCCTTGGGGTAGGTGTGCCGTTCATCTATGGGTAATTGCTGCGTCAGGCCCAAGGCGCGACCCCGGGGAATGATGGTGACCTTGTGAATGGGGTCGGTGCCCGGGATGCATCGGGCTACCAGGGTATGGCCGGCCTCGTGATAGGCGGTGTTTTCGCGTTCCTGCTCAGTCAAGATGAGGCTGCGGCGTTCCGTGCCCATGAGGACTTTATCTTTGGCCTGTTCGAAGTCGGGCATGGTGACCACATCACTGCCGCGCCGGGCCGCGAAGAGGGCGGCTTCGTTGGCCAGGTTTTCCAGGTCGGCGCCGGAAAATCCGGGGGTGCCCCGGGCCAGGATGGACAGGTCCACCGAGTCGGCCAGGGGCGTACGGCGGGTATGGACCTTGAGGATGGCTTCCCGCCCCCTGAGGTCGGGGATGGGCACCACCACCTGACGGTCGAAGCGGCCGGGCCGGAGCAGGGCGGGGTCCAGGACATCCGGCCGGTTGGTGGCGGCAATGAGGATGACGCCTTCATTGGCCTCGAAGCCGTCCATTTCCACCAGGAGCTGGTTCAGGGTCTGCTCCCGCTCATCGTGGCCGCCGCCCAAACCGGCGCCCCGATGGCGGCCCACGGCGTCGATCTCATCTATAAAGATAATGCAGGGGGCATTCTTCTTGCCCTGGATAAACAGGTCCCGGACCCGGGCGGCGCCGACGCCCACGAACATTTCGACGAAGTCGGAGCCGCTGATGCTGAAGAAGGGCACGCCGGCCTCGCCGGCGATGGCCCGGGCCAGGAGGGTTTTGCCGGTGCCCGGGGCGCCCACCAGGAGCACGCCTTTGGGGATCCGGCCACCCAGGCGGGTGAACCTCTTGGGATCCTTGAGGAAATCGATAATTTCCGACACTTCTTCCTTGGCTTCTTCAATGCCGGCTACGTCCGCGAAGGTGATTTTGACGGTGTTCTCCGTCATGAGACGGGCCCGACTCTTGCCGAAAGACATGGCTTTGCCGCCGCCGGCCTGCATCTGGCGCATGAAGAAGATCCAGATGCCCACCAGGACCAGCATCGGCAACCAGGAGATCAGGAGGGTGGTGTACCAGGGAGAATCGTCCTTGGGTTTGGCGGTAATTTCGACCTTCTTGGCCTGGAGGAGTTTAATCAGATCGGGATCGGAGGGTGCATAGCTCTTAAAGGCCTTGCCGTCGCCCATTTCGCCGGAGATTTCGTCACCCTGGAGGGTTACTTTGGTGACTTTATCACTTTTGACCAGATCGACGAACTTGGTGTAATTGATGGTAGCCTTGCCGCGGGCATGCTCCACGCTGTTGAAATAGTTGAACAGGAAGATCATTACCAGGGTAATGAGCAACCACAGGGCAATATTTTTATAAAACGGGCTCAGACGGTTATTCATTGGTTCCTTATCAGGGGCAAACGCCGGATATATATCAATTATAGCGCGGATACGCTAGATAATTGTAAAGCTAACGTTGGAAAAATGCAAGGTGAATTGTGCAGTTATCCCGGTGGGCGCGGGACCGGGGAGAGGGCGCCGGCCCCGGGCCCCACATTTATGGGCAAGAGTGGGGCCGGGGCCGGCACAGCACGGATAGGGGGGGATGGATCAGGCCGGGCTAGAACCGCTCTTCCGAAAGGAGAGAGGCCAAACTGTCCCGGGGAATGCGCCAGGGGCCGTTCCCCAACCTGATGCCGGGGATGCGGCCGTCGCGGATCATGCGGTAGACGGTGCGGCGGGAGAGAGACAGGATCGCCGCGGCTTCATCCGGTCGAAAAAAGCGTTTGTGGTGAAACAATGGCATTGTTAGCCTCCTTGCTGGTGGAAAGGTGCCATCCGTGGCA
>JBAVUP010000165.1:0-2195 GCA_049696835.1 Desulfobaccales bacterium | reverse complement strand
GAGGAATAAAGTCGAAAAACCATAAGGAAAGGAGGGCCAGTGGCCCTCCTTTTTGGTGCATTTCCATTCAGGGCGACCTACCGAGTCGCCCTTTTAAATGGGGATGGGGGGATGGGGTGTGGGGAAGGGGGCAGGGGCTGTCTGCCCCTGGTCCCCTTCCCCACAAAAGAATTTCTTTCCTGGGAGTGGCCGCTGGCGGCCACTCCCAGGAAACCGAAAGGGAAATATGGCTAAAACTGTCGTGGAGCAAATCATGGCGGCGCATCTGGTGGCCGGGGAGTTGGTGTCCGGGGCCGAGGTGGGGCTGAAGATTGATCATACCCTGACTCAGGATGCCACCGGCACCCTGGCGTATCTGGAGTTCGAGGCCATGGGGGTGGACCGGGCCAAACCCGAGGTGGCGGTGAGCTATGTGGATCACAATCTGCCCCAGACGGATTTTCGCAACGCCGACGACCATCGGTTCTTGCGCACGGTGGCGGCCAAATACGGTCTCTATTTTTCGCCGCCGGGCAACGGCATCAGCCATCAGGTGCACCTGGAGCGGTTCAGCGCGCCGGGCAAGACCCTGCTGGGCTCCGACAGCCACACCCCCACGGCCGGAGGCGCCGGCATGCTGGCCTTGGGCGCCGGCGGGCTGGACGTGGCCCTGGCCCTGGCCGGGCAGCCCTTTTATCTGGTCATGCCCGATATCCTGGGCGTGCGCCTGGAAGGAAGGTTCCGGCCCTGGGTGTCGGCCAAGGACGTCATCCTGGAGTTGCTGCGCCGCCTTACCGTCAAGGGGGGCCGGGGCAAGATCCTGGAATTTTTCGGGCCGGGCCTGCGTTTTCTCACGGTGCCGGAGCGGGCGGCCATCACCAACATGGGGGCCGAGTTGGGGGCCACCACCTCCATCTTCCCGGCGGATGCCCAGACCCGTAAGTTCTTGAAAATGCAGGGGCGGGAAGAGGATTTTCGCCCCTTGCAGGCCCAGGGGCGGCCGGGCTACGCCGACGTCCAGGAGGTGGACCTGAGCCGGCTTATCCCCCTTATTGCCCAACCCAGTTCTCCGGACCGGGTGGCGCCGGTCAAAGACCTGGAAGGCACGCCGGTGGAGCAGGTGCTCATCGGCTCGTGCGCCAACTCGTCTTTCCGGGATCTGATGATCGCCTCCCGGGCGCTTAAAGGCCGGCGGGTGCATCCCCGGGTGAGCCTCGAGATCAACCCCGGCTCCCGGCAGGTCCTGGAAAACCTTATCCGGGCCGGGGGCCTGCTCCCACTACTTTCGGCCGGGGCCCGGGTAATGCCCCCCGGGTGCTGGGGCTGCATCGGCATGGGCCAGGCGCCGCCCACCAACGCCGTGAGCGTGCGCACCTTTCCCCGGAATTTTCCGGGCCGCAGCGGCACCAAGGACGACCGGGTCTATCTGGCCAGCCCCGAAACCGCGGTGGCCGCGGCCATCTTCGGAGAACTGCGGGACCCCCGGGGCCTGGGCGAGTACCCCCGACTGGCCGCGCCCCGGCGCTTCGTGGTGAACGGGCGCGGCATCATCCCCCCGCCGCCGCCGGGTGAGGCCGGGGAGGTGGTGCGGGGCCCCAATATCGTGCCTTTTCCGCAACTTACGCCCCTGCCTGAGACCTGGCGTGGAGAAGTGTGGCTCAGAGTGGGGGATAATGTCACCACCGACGACATCCTGCCCGCGGGCAGCCAGATCCTGCCGCTGAGGAGCAACCTGCCGGCCATCAGCCGGTACGCCTTCACCCGCCTGGATCCGGAGTTTCCCGCCCGCGTCCAGGGGAAGGCCGGGGAAGGGGCGGTCATCGGCGGGGAGAATTACGGCCAGGGATCAAGCCGGGAGCACGCCGCGCTGGCCCCCCGCTACCTGGGGGTAAGGGTCAAGCTGGTGAAGAGCTTTGCCCGCATCCACCTGGCCAACCTGATCAACTTCGGCATCCTGCCCCTGACCTTTGAGAACTCCGGGGATTACGACATCCTGGAAATGGGACAGATCCTGGAATTGCCCGGAGTGCGGCAACTGCTCCTGGACGGCGCAGACCGCCTGCCTCTGAAGGTGGGAGAGAAGGAAATCTGGGTGAAGGTGGACCTGTCGGCGCGGCAGCGCAAGCTCTTGGCCGTCGGCGGCGCCCTCAACCTGGCGAGGGAAGGGTAGGGGAAGATTTTGGGGGAGGACCAGGAACTTCGTCCCTGCCCTCCCC
>JBAVUP010000164.1:0-2096 GCA_049696835.1 Desulfobaccales bacterium | reverse complement strand
ATCCCGGCGGCGTCATGCCACCCTTCCCGGCTAAACGACCCAACACGGTCTTACCAGAGTTATGGAAAGTAGCAAGAATTTTGCTATAATGCAAGCCATGGAATTCACCCTTCTCCGGGGGTGGTGGCAACGGGCCCTGAAGAAATTGGGTTGGGGCTCCAAAGGACTGCCGGTTTGGGGGCGGGGATCGCCCACCATCCTGGGTATCTGCGCACGCTGTGGCGCCGTGGTGCTCGAGGGGTGGCATCGGGAGACGCCGGAAGGTTTACTGTGCCAGCGTTGTGCCGGGAAATAAAAACTTCAGGGAATTTTTCAGGAGAGAGGGCCAGGGGCCGACGGCCGCTTACAACCTGAGCGTGGATGAATTCATAAGGTTATTATAATTATCAAGGCCAGGGGCCGTCCGTCCCTGGCCCCTGCCCCAATATCACTTCAAAAAATCCTTCACTTCCCCCAGACCTTGCTGCCGGGCGCGTTGGTAAACCGCCAGCGCCAGGGCCAGGTCCTGAATAATCAGGCCGGTGGAGTCGAACACGGTGATCTCCTCCGGGCTCTCTCGTCCCGGTTTCTTGCCGGCCACAATCTCCCCTAAAGAACCATATACCTGCTCGGGGGTCAATTCGCCCCGGGCCAGGGGCACGTTGATCTCCCCGGAGTGGCACGCCTGGGCCCAGTCGTCCACCACGACCATGGCGGCGGTCAGAATGGCGGGGTCCAGTTCCTGTTTGCCGGCGGCATCCGCGCCGATGGCGTTGACATGGGTCCCCGGCGACACCCAGTCCCGCTGCACCACCGGAGCCCGACTGGGGGTGGTGGTGACCACGATGTCCTGGCCCGCCACCGCTTCGGCGGCCGCGCCGGTGGCCCGGACCTTGACGCCGAAAGTCGCGGACAACTCGGCGGCAAAACGCTGCCCGTGCTCTACATGCCGGTCGAAAACCACGATTTCCCGGATGGGCCGCACCTTGAAGACCGCGGCCACCTGGGTGCGGGCCTGGGCCCCGGCGCCGATCACCCCCAGGCGGGCGGCGTCGGGGCGGGCCAGATACTGCGCCGCCACCCCGCCGGCGGCCCCGGTGCGGTAGTCGGTGATATGGGTGCCGTCCAGATCGGCGAACTCCAGGCCGGTGTCCGGGTCATTGAGGAGGATCTTGGCCATCACCGTCAGCAGGCCTCTGGCCGGATTGCCGGGATGGACATTGACCCATTTCAGCCCGCAGATGTGGTCGTTGGCCAGGAAGATCTCCCCGTACATGGCCCGGAAGTCCCCCTGGGGCAGAGTCAAATAGGCTTTGGGGGGCATGTTCGCCCGGCCTTCGCCATAGGCCCGGAAGGCCTCCCGGGCGGTGGCCAGGGCCAGGTCCATATCCAGCACCTGCAACACTTCGGAGCCCGTCAGCACTAAACTCATAAAACCTCCATGAGCAGGGATCAGGGGTCAGGGACCAGGGGTTAGCAAAAGCCAGCCTGGCTGGCCCAGACCGGTTTATTGCAAAAAATCCTTGATAATCCCCAGGCCGCGCTCCCGGGCCCGCTGCCAGATCATGAGGCCCAAAGCCAGATCCTGAATGGCCAGGCCGGTGGCGTCAAAGACCGTGATCTCCCGGGGATCGGTGCGTCCGGGTTTCTTCCCGGCCACGATCTCGCCCAGGGTGCCGTAAATGTGCGCCGGGCTGAGCTCCCCTCGGGCCAGGGGCACGTTGATTTCCCCGATATCCTTGCACTGGGCCCAGTCGTCCACGACGATGGTGGCGGCGGTGAGAATCGCCGGGGCCAGTTCCTGTTTGCCGGGGGAATCCGCGCCCACCGCGTTGATGTGGGTGCCGGGCCCAACCCATTCCCGGCGCACCAGGGGGAACGTGCTGGGGGTGGTGGTGACCACGATGTCCTGATCCGCCACCGCCTGGGCCACGTTCTCCACCACCACCACCTTCAGGCCGTAAGCTTCTTCCAACTCATCCCTCAAGCCCCGGGCGCGGGTCGCGGTGCGGCTATGAATGGTAATGCTCTTGAGGGGGCGTACCTTGCGGATAGCCGCCACCTGGGTGCGGGCCTGGGCCCCGGCCCCCACCAGGCCCAGGCGGGCGGCCCCGGGG
>JBAVUP010000163.1:0-3799 GCA_049696835.1 Desulfobaccales bacterium | reverse complement strand
GTACTCGTGGCAGTATCCGGATATCACCTGTGCCCGTGTTCTCTTCAAGGGCAAGACCCACACAAGCGACAGATTTCAGGTGACGAGTTGGCGGCAGGCCTCCAGGATCTATATGTACCATGAGTCGGTCGGCGAGTGCGCTGTTTTTTATCTGGAGGAGTGCCCGGCGGCCGATGAAGGCCCTTTTCTGAAGGAGGAACGCGCCCTGCTGGACGCCGTTGCTGAGCAGATCGGTACCATCGCCACGCGCATGTCCGCGGACTCAGAACTACAGGAGACAAACCGGCAGCTGGCCCTGGAACGCGTAGCGTTACAGGAATCCAATACAGCTTTAAAGGCGGTCCTGGCACGTATCGAGCAGGAAAAAGAGGAAATTCACCACGACATCAAGACCAACGTTGAGAAAATACTTATGCCTATTCTTCATGGTCTGGGAGAACAACTGACGCCTGCCCAGATAAAATATGTCGAGATGCTCCAGAAAAACCTTGAGGAAATTACATCACCATTCATCAGTAAATTATCTGTTTCTTACCATTCCATGACGCCTACGGAGATCGCCATCTGCAATATGATACGCAACGGTCTGCGGACCAAAGAAATCGCCGAGATGCGGGGAGTGTCCGAAGCCACCGTTAATCGGCACCGCGAAAAGATCCGGCGTAAACTAAAGCTAACCAATCAGGATACTAACCTGACCACTTTCTTGCAGTCAAGCATGTGGGAAGATAGATAGGCCTTCTTCCACACTTTTTGAGACTGCCGAAAAAGTCGGGTCTTGTCCTTTGGCGAATGACAGGTTTGTTGAGCATCTTTGCACGTGATTTGAGGCTAAGCACGTGATAAGATAAGAATAACTTAGGCGTAGGAGGTGCTCATGCTCAAGCCAAGATCGCCGCAAGAGTCGTTCTATGGGAGTTATCTGTACGACCGCATCGTCCCCGTCGACCATCTGCTCCGCAAGATCAACCAGGTGGTCGATTTTTCTTTTGCCGGCGAGATCCTGAAGGACAGTTACAATCCCACTACCGGCCGGCCAGCGGAAGACCCGGAGTTCATGCTCCGGTTGTGCCTACTGCAGTATCTTTATGGTGATTCCGATAGACAGGTGGTCGAAAATGCCTGCCTGAATCTGGCTTACAAATACTTCCTGGGGCTGGCGGTCGATGCCGAGGTACCGGATTACACCACCATTTCCTATTTCCGAGCGAAGCGGCTGGGCGAGGAGAAGTTCCGCCAGGTGTTCGACCAGGTCGTACAGCAGTGTATCGACAAAGGCCTGGTCAAAGGGAAGCGGCAGATCATCGACTCAACGCCGGTGATTGCCAATGTATCCTTAAGCAGCCTCACCGGGCTCATGAGAAAGTGCCGGGAAAACGTGCTGGAAACTATCGCCAAGCAGGATATCAGCATCGCGGAAGAGCTGGGAGCGAAGGAATTACAGAATGCCAGTCAGGTAAAATTCGCCTCCAGCGAAGAAGGATTGCAGAAAGAGATCGAAGCGGCCGGTGAGTTACTGGACAGTGTTACCGCTGAGCTCAAAGCCAAAAAGGTCAGGCCGACCGAGGAACTCCAAAAAGACCTGGGACTACTGGAAAAGGCCGTAGCCGATCGGAGTGAGCACGCCAAGGATAAACTGGTCAGCCCGGTGGACCCGGACGCCAGAACGGGGAAGAAAACGGGCGCCACCTGGCCGGGCTACAAGGCCCACATTGTCATGGAGGAAGAGTCAGGCATTATCACTGCAGTAGGAACCACCCCGGCCAATGCCACGGACGGCAGCCAGCTCCAGCCGCTGCTTAAGGAGCAAGAAGAAGTCCACTCTCTTAGACCCCAAGAACTCACCGCGGACAAAGCTTACGACTGGGGAGAGAATCTGGAATCCCTGGCCAGCAAGAAGACCATTGCCAATATCGCTCTATCCAAACAGGCAAACCGTCTGGGCGCCGGTTACTTCACAGTCGACGATTTCCTCTACGACCCCGAAAACATCAAACTCATGTGCCCGGCAGGACATATCTCGACCAGCTGCTACAGCGAGATCCTCTACAATTACAAGCCGGGTTATGCGTTCCAGTTTAGGGCGAGTCTATGCAACGTCTGCCCGCTGAAGGCTAAATGCGTGAAGAATGACCAAGGTAGAAGAGTTTTTATCAGCTATTATGAGCCGTACTTTCGCATGGCGAGAGAAAGGCTGGCCACCGAAGAAGGACAACAAGCCTACCATAATCGCTACAGGATAGAGCAAAAGGTGGCCGATCTGGCCCGGTATTGCGGGCTGAGGAGGTGCCGATACCGCGGCTTGGGCAGAGCAGGAATACACACACTACTGGCGGCCACAGTCTGCAACATAAAAAGAATGGTAAGGCTGCTCTGGGGAAAGCCGGATAACTTTTGCATCGAGTCACCGGAGGCCATTTAAAACAGCGAGGAACCGCCCGATAAAGAGCAAGACTACACCTGGAAGACGAGGCAAGTATGACCTGATAAAGCCATCGAAAACTGAAAGACAGGTTTTTTGAAGAATCCGGCGCTACCGGAATAAGACATCTTCACCTGAACAGGCCTTTTTCGGCAGTCTCAAAATGGACGTTTGTGCCCCGGGTCACTTTTTACTAAAAAGTTGCCTATTATTGTACTATAGAGCAATTTGTTAGAGATGGATGAGAGTCTCCGTCAATGATCCCGTAGCATGTTCCAATTAAGGTGACTAACTGCCCTACTCGCAATTTGGCTATTTCATTTTCATTTTTGAAAAAACATTGTGCGCCAATGAGCCCACCAAAGCCACTGTCGAAACCTAAGCCGACATATGGTTTATTCTTAGCAAATTCGGGAAGCGGCATTATCGGGGGTAATTTATCAATTTTCCATACATTTCCGTTTACCCTGATCAAGCGGTCTTTGTATTTTTGATCTGCAGCTACCATATTTCTTTGATATTCACGATACAAGTCGTCAGCCTTTACTTCAAGAACATTTGTATCGACGATTGGCTGAGACGACTTGGGCACTGTGGTTGAAGCCATCGACTTAGAAGTGGCTGTTAGAGTAGTAGAAGAGGTAGAATTCGGTGCAGAGGTTACCGTCGGTGCCGAAGTTATTTCCGGCTTAGTGCAAGCGACCAGGCTAACAACTATAAAGGAAAACAAGATAATCCCAGCTACCCTACTCATTTCGGTCACCTCCCTGAAGCGTTATCTAAGATCTCTAAATATAATTTAATACATTTATTATGTTTAAGCTGACCATACCCCTGAATTAGTGCATCACGAATTAGATTCCCGTCGGGATGTTCAAGTCTTAACAACTGCGCCAGCTAATTTTTTCAGTGTAGTCTGCAGTTCCTCAAGATACTGCTTATCGAAGGTCAGGACATCTGGTACAGAGGAGCTATGTTCTAGTTTTTTCCCTTCCTTGCTCAACTTAAATCTAATGTATGGCTGACCAAGTTGCTTTGAAACCTTAATTTCCTCGAAACCATTAAAAGGAATGGCAAAGTTATTCTTATCGGAGCTTATGATCTGTTCCAAATCTTTACCCGAAAACTTGTCCACATCCTGCCTACTCTTGGCAATGCCCCCCACGATGGCCCCGGCTAAGCCACGAGTGGCAAAAAAGCTCCCACCTGTCTTGGCTCCTATAATCATATTGTTCGTGACCATCAGATTATAGAATTCCGTTCTTCCGCTTAGTTTCTTTTTCTTCTCACACTTAGGTATCGTCAGAACTAAAGCTTCCTCATGAGCCATCGCCACGCCTCCTTATCCTTTTTATTATTTTGTAAGTCGAACAGAAC
>JBAVUP010000162.1:0-60127 GCA_049696835.1 Desulfobaccales bacterium | reverse complement strand
ATCCCGGCGGCGTCATGCCACCCTTCCCGGCTAAACGACCCAACACGGTCTTACCAGAGTTATGGAAAGTAGCAAGAATTTTGCTATAATGCAAGCCATGGAATTCACCCTTCTCCGGGGGTGGTGGGGCTTGGGGGAAGGGCCTGTATGGAAAAGCCCTTAGCCTCCTCCCCCAAACCATTTCGAGGAAAAAATCACTATGTCTGCGATCTTGCAGTTAGCCTTGGATTTTGTGGATTTGCACCGCGCCGTGGGGGTGGCCGAGCGGGCCGTGCCCGCCGGGGTGGATTGGGTGGAGATCGGCACGCCCCTGATCAAGAGTGAGGGGTTGGACGCGGTGCGGGAGTTGAAGCGGCTGTTTCCCGGCAAGACCATCGTCGCCGACATGAAGATCATGGATGCGGGGCGCATCGAGGTGGAGTCCGCGGCGAAGGCCGGAGCCCAGATCATTGACGTCCTGGGGACGGCCACCGACGCCACCATCGAGGAGTGCATCCAGGCCGGCAAGAATTACGGGGCCAAGATCGCGGTGGACCTCATCGCGGTGGCCGATCCGGTGGCCCGGGCCCGGCAGGTGGAGGCCCTGGGGGCTGATTACATCTCGGTGCACGTGGCCATCGACGAGCAGATGCGGGGGCGGGACCCCTTCGCCATCCTCTATGAGGTGAGCCAGGCGGTGCAGGTGCCCGTGGGGGTGGCCGGGGGCATCAACTCCGAGACCGCGGCCGCCGCGGTGGCTCACGGGGCCGCCTACGTCATCGTGGGCGGCGCCATCACCAAGGCGCAGGATCCGGAGGTCGCCACCCGGGAGATTCGCCGGGCCCTGGATGAAGGGGCGGTGATTCCCACGACGCTCTTCAAGCGGGGCGGGGAAGAGGAGATCAGCCGGGTGCTCTCTATGGTGTCCACTTCCAATCTCTCCGACGCCCTGCATCGGGGCGGGGTGCTGGAGGGCTTGCGCCCCCTGGCCCCAGGGATGCGTATGGTGGGGCGGGCCCTGACGGTACGCACCTATCCCGGGGATTGGGCCAAGCCGGTGGAGGCCATCGACCTGGCGCAACCGGGGGACGTGCTGGTCATCGACGCCGGGGGCGTGGGGCCGGCCGTCTGGGGGGAGTTGGCCACCCATTCGGCCCTCCAGCGGGGCCTGGCTGGGGTGGTCATCGAGGGGGCCATCCGGGACTCGGGGGACATCGTCCGGCTGGGCTTTCCGGCCTTTATCCGCCTGGTGATGCCCAACGCCGGGGAACCCAAGGGGTTCGGGGAGATCGGGGTGCCCATCCGTATCGGCAATCTCAAGGTGGAGCCAGGGGACTGGCTCCTGGGGGACGATGACGGGGTGGCGGTGCTACCCCGGAAACTGGCGGTGGAATACGCCAACCGGGCCATGGACGTCCTGGAAAAAGAAAACCGCATCCGGGAGGAGATCAAGGAGGGCAGCACCCTGGCCCAGGTGACGGATTTGCTGCGGTGGGAGAAGAAGGTTTGATTTATAGGGGCTCAAGATGACAGGAATTGATCGTGGCTACCTTACACGATATACGAACGGTAATACTTCAGGTCATACAGGATCAGCACCCGAAAGGACCGACAGATGCACCCCTGAATCAAAAATATGTACTCGAAGAAACCGAACGTCGGCTCGGTAGCGGTTTTGATCAGGCTATTCTTACGACTTGGCATGATGTTTTTCGTACCGACTAGCTCGCCTGGGGAAAGAACCTCGCAAATTCAAATCCACCGTTTCTTCACGTCACAACGAGTGGTAAACGTGCCCTTGCATCGCTAAGCCGCGATCCCGCCAGCCCTATCCGGCATGAAACTCTGGCCCCCACTTTGATCAGGCGCCTGATCAGCCAGTCCATGGACCGCTTAATTTTCTTGTCCCATATATAGAGCCGCCTGATTATCTAACACAACTTGTAAGCCAGAACCCGCATCTTCAAGTCTGGCTTGGTAACCTCCAAGCGCTGGCAACTCTCCCAGGCCGCTATCGGGAAGTGGTGAGTACTGCTATATAGTGCGGTTCAAACCAATATAGTTAATGTTATTACATGGTTACCCTAGCGATACCTGAGACCCTTGCGCCGTTTACTTTACATGACTGGCTTCACGTCATCTCGATTTGATGGTTAATCTTGCAAATCTGGTGCTTCGCTGGTGGCCAGGTAATACCCGTTGGTGTCCTGCACCGTCACCGGGCCCTCGTACATGGCCGAGAGGTGGCGGGAGGTCAAGACCTCGGCTTTGGGGCCGTCGAGCAGGACCCGGCCGTGTTGGAGGAGGATGACCCGGTTGATCTCCGGAAAGATCTCCTCGATGTGATGGGTGACCAGAATGATGGTCTTACCGTGGCGAGCGAGGTTTTGGAGGGTGCGGAGAAACCGGTGCCGGGCCATCAGGTCCAACCCGGTGGTGGGCTCATCCAAGAGCAGGGCCCGGGGGTCGGAGACCAGGGCCCGGGCAATCATGATGCGCCGCACTTCCCCGGGGGACATGGCCTCGATATAGGTGTCGGCCAGGTGGGCGGCTTCCATGAGGGCCAGGGCGCGGCGTCCCTGCTCTCCCATGGCCGGGGTGAGGCGGTGGTGCCAGAAGAGGCCGTAGGACGCAAAGAAGCCCGACAGGACCGCATCCAGGCCCCGGGTCCGCCCCGGCAGCGTGCCGGCCAGGATGGAGTGCTGCAAATCCCCCGAGACGATGCCCAAAAGCGAGCGCAGTTCGGTGACGTTCCAGAGTTCTTCCCCGAAGATCAACAGGGGCGGGGTGCCGTCCGCATGGGCCAGGGGGTAGTCCTGATGGGCGATGAGCCGGATGAGGGAAGACTTGCCGGCGCCGTTGGGGCCGAGGATGGCGGTGTGCTCGCCCTCCCGGATGGTCAGGGTGATGCGGTCCAGGACCCGGGTGCGGCTCTTGACCACCGTGGCGTCCTGAATCTGAAGCAGCGGGGTCCCGCGCCGATAAGGGGGACCTGGAGTGGTGGTTCGCCATGACATCTCTGACTCTCGGGAATCATAAGTATTTTGAGGGGAGGGCCGGGGGAATTTTTGGTAAGGGATTCCCCCGCTCTCCCCTCAAACTCCCCTGCATCTCCCTGTAAGGGGTGGGGGGTGGGAACTTGAGGGAGCTTTTTGTAAGTGCAGGGGCCACTTACGAAAAAGCCCCTGCACCCTCCCTCAGTTCCTACGCGTGCCACTCCTTTTTGACGGCGATGGCGTCGATTTCCACGGACACATTCTTGGCCAGGCCCGCGGCCTGGATGGTGGTGCGGGCCGGCGGGTGTTGGGGGAAGAACTCGGCGTAGGCCCGGTTCATCTCATAGAAATCGGCCATATCCGCCAGGTAGACCGTGGTTTTCACCACGTCTTTCAAGCCCAGCCCCACCGCGGCCAGAATGGCCTTGAGGTTGGCGATGACCTGGACGGTTTGCACCACGATATCTCCCTCCACCAGGCGACCGTTGGCGTCCATGGGGATCTGGCCGGAGATGAACACGAAGGGGCCGGCGGCCAGGGCCTGGGTGTAGGGGCCGACGGGAGCCGGGGCCTGATCGGTGTGAATGACGATTTTCTTCATGGTCGTTGCCTCCATGGCATCATCAGGTTAGCGATGCCGTCACAAGTTGAGGAGCCTGACAGCCATAAAAATCTTGAAGATTGATGAGCGTTTTGTTAATGGTAGGGAAAAACCTTGGAGGGAAACGATGGGGTTGTGGTTGAAATGTCCGGGGTGTCAAGCGAAAAATCCCCTTTCGGTAAAAGTCTGTCCCACCTGTGGGCAGGACGTGGACAAGCTGGCCGCCAAACAGCGGGTTTACGTGATCGGGCCAGCCGACGTGTCCGCCCCGGTGCAGGCCGCGCCTAAGGCGCCGTCGCGGGCCGCGGCCGCCACCCAACGAACCGCCCCGTCCCCGGCGGCGGCTCCAACTTCCCAGGCTGCCAAGCAGCCCAAAAGGACGAAAAAAAAGAAGGGTTAATCTCTTTAATCGAAGGACACTTCCTGCATCACACCCAGCAACAACTCCACCAGGTGGGGTTCCGCCCGGGTCACCGTGTCGATGATGGCTTCGATGGCGATCGGGGCCATGGCATCCGGCAGATTGACATTACTGATCACCGAGATTCCCAGGACCCGCAGGCCGGCATGCACCGCGGCGATGACTTCGGGCACGGTGGACATGCCCACCGCGTCCGCCCCGATCAGACGCAGGAACCGGGTTTCGGCCGGCGTCTCCAGACTGGGACCCCTGACCGCGACGTAAACCCCCTGGCGCAAGGCCAGGCCCCGGCGACGGGCCACGTCCGCCGCGGCAGCCCGTAAGCGCCGATCATAGACCTGGCTCATATCAGGAAAACGGGGACCCCAGGCCTCGATATTTTCGCCCACCAGGGGGTTGTCCCCGATCAGGTTGATGTGGTCGCAGATGAGCATCAAGTCGCCGCCCTGAAAGAGGGGATTGAGGCCGCCGGCGGCATTGGTGACGATGAGGGTCTTGACTCCCAGGCCGGCCATCACCCGCACCGGAAAGGTCACCTGGCGCAGGGAATAGCCTTCGTAGGCATGGAAGCGGCCCTGGCAGAGCATGACCGGTTTGCCGGATATTCGGCCCCAGGAGAGGCGGCCTTGATGGCTGGGACTGGTGGCCGGGGGAAAATGGGGTAACTCCTCATAGGGGAGGGAGCCCCCGCCTTCCAGCCGGTCGGTCCAGAGGCTCTGGCCCGTTCCCAGGATAATCCCCCACTCCGGCGGCGCGGCCAGGCGCGGCCCGATGACTCGGACGCATTCCGCCACCAGGTCCTGATCTGTCCGGCTCAACCCTGACTCCTTTGCGGCCATGCCATTTCAAATCCCGCCTGTAGGGGCGGGTTTCAAACCCGCCCCTACGTTTTATATCCCGTAGCAGAACAAAATCGTTTTTTAAACATACGTCGCGTTCCCCGGTTCGTCAATGGCTGGAATGGCGCAGGGAAGATTTTCGCTTTATCCTTGACAGTTTCCCTCATTGCCATAAAATTTAGCATCACGAAGAGGGTGAAGACATGGGCAGACCCAAAAAGTGCAGGTGGGTGGAAACTGAGCCGGGAGTAACTTTTTTCAAGCCCCGGGGCATTCCCCTGAGATCATTGCAACAGATGGTGATTACGGTGGACGAACTGGAGGCCATGCGCCTGGCCGATTACCTGGAGATGACCCAGGAAGAAGTGGCCCAGAGGATGCAAGTTTCCCGCCCCACGGTGACCCGGATGTTGTCCCGAGCCCATCGGGCGGTGGCCGAAGCCCTGGTGCACGGTAAGGCGATTTGCATTCAAGGGGGAGATTACCGGGTCGGCCAGCACTGCCAACAATGCGGGCAATGGTTTATCCCGGAGGAAGGGGGGTCCGCCTCGGAAGGATGCGCATGCCAGGCTGCCGCCGGCGACCAGGACCATCCTGAATCAAATCCATAAGAGCCTCACTTTTTATTAAAGATTTTCATGGGATGGCCCGAACACCCTTGAGGGGAGACAAAGGGGATGGCCGACACCAGTACGTATAAAGAAGCCGGGGTCGATATCGATAAGGCGGATGCCTTCATCAAGAGCATCAAGACCCTGGTGAAATCGACCTACCGCACCGGGGTCCTCGGGGAGATCGGCGCGTTCGGCGGCATGTTTCATTTGGGGGCGGACCGGTATCGCGACCCGGTGCTGGTGTCCGCCACCGATGGCGTAGGGACCAAGATCAAGATCGCGGTCCTGATGAACCGTCATGATACCATCGGTATCGACCTGGTGGCCATGTGCGCCAACGACATCGTGGTCCATGGCGCCACCCCGCTGTTCTTCCTGGATTACCTGGCCATGGGGGAGCTGTCCCCGGAAGTCGCCACCGCCATCATCGACGGCATCACCCAGGGATGCAAACAGGCCCGCTGCTCCCTCATCGGGGGGGAGACCGCGGAGATGCCCGGCATCTATCAGCCCGGCGACTATGATTTGGCCGGCTTTGTGGTGGGCGTGGTGGAACGGGACGCCATCATCGACGGCTCGGACATCGCCGTGGGCCACCGCCTCATCGGCCTGGCCTCCAGCGGCCTCCACGCCAACGGCTACTCCCTGGTGCGCCAGGTGCTCTTTGAAAGCCATCGCTTACGGGTGGACGACGAGATGGCGGAATTGGGCGGGCCCCTGGGGGAAGAACTCCTCAAACCCACCCGCATCTACGTGGAGACGGTACTCAACCTGCTCCGGGATTTCCCCTTGAGCGGCATCTGTCACATCACCGGCGGCGGCTTGACCGACAATCTGCCCCGCATCCTACCCAAGTCCTGCCAGGCGGTCGTTCAACGCCAATCCTGGCCGATGCCCCCCATCTTCTCCCTGCTCAAGGCCAAGGGCAATATTCCCGACGCCGAAATGCTGCGGACCTTCAACAACGGCATCGGCATGGTGGTGGTGGTGGCCGAGGACCAGGTGGCCGACGTGCTGCTGCGCCTCCAGGGCCTGCACGAACAGGGCTACGTGATCGGGGAAGTCGTAGAACGAAAAAATGACGACCCGCCGGTGGTGTATGTCTGAATGATTGGGGGAGGGGGTAAGGGGCTTTTTCGTAAGTGCCCTTACCCCCTCGCCCAAACCCCCACCCCCAATCCTGTAAGTAGGGGCGACCCGTTGGGTCGCCCTCATGCTGAGTAGCCAGAGAAATTCGCCCTGGCTGTTTCCCGCGATCCAGAACCATAATTTTGGACATATGCTTGCGTCCTTGTACCTCCCCACGGGAAATATTTGCTTGGCCTGCTTCCCGGACCGGTTAAAATCTAACAAAAGATTGACAATCCTCCGGCAAGCATGGTAAAAATAAATAGTTTTTAACCCAGAGCTTGGATCCGGTGCGACACGGACTGAGACTCGGCGGGCGCCAAACCCCCAGAGGATCAGGTCTGGGGTTTTTTTATGGAAATCATCAGCGATCCTTTAGATATGCATGCCTTGACCCGGCAGTGGCTGGGGCAAGGTCTGAAGGTCGCCCTGGTGCCCACCATGGGCTATTTCCATCAGGGGCATCTCAGCCTGATGGAGTACGGCCGCACCATTGCCGACCGCCTGGTGGTGAGCCTGTTCGTCAATCCCGCCCAGTTCGGGCCCCAGGAAGATTTGGCGCGCTACCCCCGGGATTTGGACCGGGATGCCCGGCTGGCCGGGGAGGTGGGGGTGGATTGCCTATACACCCCGGACGCGGCCGCCATGTATCCCCCGGGATATCAGACCTTTGTTGCCGTGGAGTCCCTCTCCCAGGGGCTCTGCGGCGCCTCCCGGCCGGGGCATTTCCGGGGGGTGGCCACCGTGGTGCTCAAGTTATTGAACCAGGTGCAGCCCCAGGTGGCGATTTTTGGTGAAAAAGATTACCAGCAGCTCAGGATAATTCGCCGCATGGCTGATGATTTGAACGTGCCCGTGCAGATCGCGGGCCGGCCCATTATCCGGGAGCCCGACGGCCTGGCCATGAGTTCCCGGAATGCGTACCTTAACCCGGAAGAGCGGGCCGCGGCCCTGTGCCTGTATCGGGCCTTGCTGGCGGCCCGGGAACTGGTGGTGTCGGGCGCCAAAAGCCGGGAGAATATCCTGGAGGCCGTGCGCCAGATCATCGACTCATCGCCCCACACCCGCATCGACTACGCGGCCCTGGTGGACCCGGAGAGCCTCCGGGAAGTGGAGACCATCCAGGGCGAGGCCCGGTTATTGCTGGCGGTGTGGATCAACCAAACCCGCCTCATCGACAATACTTTGCTATCGGAGTCCCGGCTATGTTGCGTGTAATGATGAAATCCAAAATTCACCGCGCCACCGTCACCCAGGCCGATCTGAACTATGAAGGGTCCCTCACCATAGCCGCGGAACTGATGCGGGCGGCGGACATTTTGCCGTATGAGTTGGTCCACGTCTACAATATCTCCAACGGCGAACGCTTTGAGACCTACGCCATTGAAGGCGAGGAGAATTCCGGGGTGATCTGTTTGAACGGCGCCGCGGCCCGCAAGGGCGCACCGGGGGATTTGATCATCATCACCACTTACGCCACCTATGAAGGGGCGGAGCTCCAGGAGCACCGACCCACGGTGATATTGGTGGACCATCACAATCATCTCAGGAATACCGCCTCGGCTGAAAAACCTCTCGCTTTTTTCTCCGTGTCCAGTTAATATTTTTCGGATAGGCGCGGGGGAGCCCCGCGCGGTGATTATTTTTGCAAAGGAGTCCGACCAGGATGGCCAAATCCCATTTTCTGTTTACCTCGGAGTCAGTGACCGAGGGGCATCCCGATAAGGTGGCAGACCAGATCTCCGACGCGATTTTAGATGCCATCATTGCGCAAGACAAATTTGCCCGGGTGGCCTGCGAAACCCTGGTGACCACCGGCCTGGCCATGATTGCCGGAGAGATCACCACCACCGCCCGGCTGGATTTCCCCGTCATCGTCCGTGAAACTATCAAAGAGATCGGCTATCGGGATTCATCCATGGGCTTCGACTGGGAAACCTGCGCCGTCCTTACCTCCCTTGACCGGCAGTCCCCCGACATTGCCCAAGGCATCGAGGGCCGGGGCCTTACTCCCGAGCAGGGGGCCGGCGACCAGGGGCTCATGTTCGGTTATGCCTCCACCTCCACGGAAAACTTTATGCCCATGCCTATCTGGTACGCCCATCGGCTGGCCGAGCGGCTGGCCAAGGTGCGAAAAGATAAGACTTTGCCCTTTTTGCGTCCCGACGGCAAGACCCAGGTGACGGTGCGTTATGAAAACGGTGAGCCCAGGAGTGTGCACACCGTGGTCGTTGCGGCCCAGCACCACCCTGATGTCAAATACGAGGATCTGAGAGAGGCCATCATCGAGGAAGTGATCAAAAAGACGATCCCGGCGCATTTGTTAGTGGACACCAAGTTCCTGGTAAACACCACCGGCAAATTTATCGTGGGGGGCCCTCTGGCGGATTGCGGCATGACCGGCCGCAAGATCATCGTGGACACCTACGGCGGGCGGGGCTATCACGGCGGCGGGGCCTTCTCGGGCAAGGACCCCACCAAGGTGGACCGCACCACCTCCTACATGCTCCGGCACGTGGCCAAGAACGTGGTGGCCGCGGGTCTGGCCAAACGTTGCGAAGTCCAGGTGGCCTACTCCATCGGGTTACCCGATCCCCTTTCCATTATGGTCTATACCTACGGCACCGCGGTCATCTCCGAGGACAAACTCCTGGAGATCATCAAGTCCACCTTTAGCTTCAAGCCCGCGGCCATGATCCAATACCTGGAGCTCCAGCGGCCCATCTTCAAGAAAACCGCGGCGTACGGCCATTTCGGCCGCACGGACCCGGACTTTACCTGGGAATACGTCAACAAAGTGGATGTGCTCCGGGAAAAGGCCGGGCTCAAAGGCCCCTCCCCCATCTGCATCTGTCAGCCGCAAGCCGCCGCCCAAGCGAAATGAGGAGTTCCATGGATTACCATGTCAAGGATATCAATCTGGCCGACAAGGGCCGCCTGCGGGTGGAGTGGGCCCGGCGGGATATGCCGGTGTTGAACGCCATCCGGGAACGGTTCGAGCAGGAAAAACCCTTGTCCGGCCTCAGGGTCGCCGCGTGTTTACACGTCACCACCGAGACCGCGGTGCTGGCCGCGACCTTGAAGGCCGGGGGGGCGCTGGTGCACGTCTGCGCCTCCAACCCCCTGAGCACCCAGGATGACGTGGCCGCTCACCTGGCCAAGCACGAAGGCATTCCCACCTTTGCCATCAAAGGCGAAGACAGCGACACCTATTATCGCCATATCAACCAGGCCCTGGAAGTGAAACCCCAGATGACCATGGATGACGGGGCCGATCTGGTCTTCACCATCCACACCAAGCGCCAGGACTTGATTGCCGAGGTGTTCGGCGGCACCGAAGAAACCACCACCGGGGTGATCCGCCTCAAGGCCATGGCCCATGACGGGGTGCTGCGCTACCCGGTCATCGCGGTGAATGACGCCATGACCAAATATCTCTTTGACAACCGCTACGGCACAGGCCAGAGCACCCTCGACGGCATCCTGCGGGCCACCAACCGGCTGATGGCCGGCGGCATCTTTGTGGTGGCCGGCTATGGCTGGTGCGGCCGGGGCTTGGCCATGCGGGCCCGGGGCATGGGCGCCCGGATCATCGTCACCGAAGTCAATCCCCTCAAGGCCCTGGAGGCCCTGATGGACGGCTACGAAGTGCTGCCCATGGCCCGGGCCGCCAGGATCGGCGACATCTTCTGCACCCTCACCGGCGACATCAACGTCATCCGGGAAGAGCACTTGGCGGTCATGAAAGACGGCGCCATTCTCTCCAACTCCGGGCACTTCAACGTGGAAATCGACATTCCGGCCCTGGAGCGCTTGAGCACCGCCCGGCGCGCGATTCGGGACGCGGTGGAAGAATTCAACCTCAATAACGGTAGATGTCTCTACCTGCTGGCGGAAGGGCGCCTGGTCAATCTGGCCGCGGCGGAAGGCCACCCCTCGGCGGTCATGGATATGAGCTTTGCCAACCAGGCCCTGTCGGCGGAATTCATTTCCCGGAACCACCAGCAGTTCGCCAAGCAGGTCTATCCGGTGCCGGAAGCCATCGATAAGGAAATCGCCCGGCTGAAACTGGCCGCCATGCAGGTGGATATCGACACCCTGACCCCCGAGCAGGAAAAATATCTGGCCTCCTACGATTTGGGGACTTAACTTTAAGCCGCCAGTTACCAGTTGCCAGTGATCAGAGGGTGTTTCGGGCTTACTTTCCTGATCACCGACTTCTGAATACCGGCCTCTGCAACGAATCCCCGGAAACGAAAGGATGAGCCCAGGATGACTGAGATCAAATTCGGAACCTCGGGGTGGCGGGGCATTCTGGCGGAGGATTTCACCTTTGCCAACGCCCGCCTGGTGTGCCAGGGTATTGCCGACTATCTCCAGCAAGAGGGGTTGACCGCGCAGGGCGTGGTGATCGGCTACGATACCCGCTTTTTGTCCGAGGCCTTCGCCGCCACCGCCGCCGAGGTGATGGCCGGCAACGGTATCACCAGCCATTTCACCACCCGGGATTGTCCCACGCCGGTGGTGAGTTGGGCCGTCCGGGAAGGCAAGAACGCCGGGGCCGTCAACATCACCGCCAGCCACAATCCCCCGGAGTATAACGGCATCAAGTTCTCCCCCGCCACCGGGGGGCCGGCCCCCTCGCCGGTGACCAACGCCATCGAGTCCCTGATCGGCAAATTGACCCCCGCGGCCGTTAAAACCATGCCCGTGGCCCAGGCCCGGGAACAGGGCCTGATTGTCGACCTGGACCCCCGGAAATCCTATTTCCGGCACCTCAAGGACCTGGTGGACCTCGAGGTCTTGAAACGCGCCGGCCTCAAAGTGGTGGCGGATGTGCTCTTCGGCACCGGCCATGATTACCTGGATGCCTTCCTGCGGGAGGCGGGGGTACAGGTGGAAGTCCTCCACGGCTATCGGGACCCCTATTTCGGGGGGCACCGGCCGGAGCCTTCCGGGGAATTTTTGCAAGAACTCTCGGCCCGCATCCAGGCCACCGGGGCGCATCTGGGCCTGGCGGTGGACGCCGATGCCGACCGCTTCGGCGTTATGGACGCCGCCGGCGACTACCGGGATGCCAATACGGTGCTGGGCCTGCTCTTCGATTATCTCATCGAGACCCGGGGGTGGGACGGCGGCGTGGCCCGGAGCGTGGCCACCACCCACCTGCTGGACCGGATCGCCGCCCGGTATAACCGGCCGGTGTACGTCACCAAGGTGGGCTTCAAATACCTGGGTGAATATATCAATAAAGACCTGGTGGTCATGGTGGGGGAAGAGAGCGAAGGCTTCTCCATGAAGCACCATCTGCCGGAAAAAGACGGCATTCTGGCCGGAGTCATGGTGGCCGAAATGGTGGCCCGCAAAGGCAAGGGCCTCCCCGAACTGATTGCCGACCTGTTCGCCAAGGTCGGCCCGGTCTACAACCGCCGCCTCAACTTCTCCCTGACTCCGGAAATCAAAGACCGCCTGCTGGAGCGCTTAGAGACGCCCCCGGCCCGGTTTGCCGGCCTGGCGGTTGCGGAGCATATCACCCTGGACGGCCATAAATACGTCCTGGAAGACGGTAGCTGGGTGTGTTTCCGGCCCTCCGGCACCGAGCCGGTGGTGCGCTTCTACTTCGAGGCCTCGTCGCTGGAGGAACTGGAGCGCTTGCGGGTCGCGGGAGAGGCGTTGATCCGGGAAACCTGATATGCCTGGCATGAATCTTCCCTACCTCCTGGAAGCGGCCCTCATGGCCGTGGTGCTCCTGTTCTCCGTCATTGTCCATGAGGTGGCCCACGGGTACGTGGCCCTCTTGAATGGCGATCCCACGGCCCGGATGCTGGGCCGCATCACCCTGAACCCGGTGCCCCACATCGATCCCATCGGCACCATCCTGCTGCCGCTGCTGCTCCTGATGACCCACGCCGGCATTCTCTTCGGCTGGGCCCGCCCGGTGCCGGTCAATCCCCTCAATTATCGCAACTATCGCTGGGGGGAGTTCGCGGTAAGCGCCGCCGGGCCCGTGAGTAATCTGGCCCTGGCCGCGCTTTTTTCGGTATTGCTGCGCCTGGGCTTCAATAATGTGGGCCTCATGAAGCTGGCTTACTTCGGCGTGAGCATCAATATCTTCCTGGCCCTGTTCAACCTGATTCCCATCCCGCCCCTGGACGGCTCCCACATCCTGGCCATCCTGCTGCCCCGGGACCTGGCCCGGCTCTATAGCCACCTCCAGCCGGTGGGATTCGTCCTCATCCTGATCCTGTTTTACACCGGTATCCTGGGGGCCATTATCATGCCCTTCTATCGCGCTATTGCCCTGGTGTTGCTGGGCGGCTGACCGGCCTGGGGAAGGCGGCCGCAGTTCGCCGCAGGTCATTGCCGTGATCACTGGACCAAAATAATAAATTATCATTGGTTCATAACTTGCATCTTGTCAGAAAGAGGCATAAAATTATCTATGGAGCAGGGAGGCCGATATCCTCCCTCTCCGGCGGTTTTTTATCGATTACCCTTCAGAGGAGCTTAAGATATGGATAAATGTCCTAGTGGAGCCGATCCCCAGTCCTGCGGCGAAGACCCCCAGTCCTGCCAGGGATGCGATCCGGCTCACCATGCTACCCAGAAAGACGAAGAAGACAGGGAATTAACCCGGGCCCTGAAGCAGATTCGCCACAAGCTCGTGGTGATGAGCGGCAAAGGCGGCGTGGGCAAGAGCAGCGTGGCCGTCAGCCTGGCTTTGGCCCTGGCCCGCCGCGGCAAAAAAGTCGGGTTGATGGATGTGGACCTGCACGGCCCCAACGTCTTGAGGATGCTGGGCCTGAAAGAACCCCTGGACCTGACCCATGCCCAGTTTGCCCTGCCCCCGGACCTCTTTGACAACCTCCGGGTCATCTCCATTGAGGTCCTCATGCGGGACCGGGACATGGCGGTAATCTGGCGGGGACCCTTGAAACACCAACTCATCCGCCAGTTCATCGGCGAAGTGCAGTGGGGTTCCCTGGATTACCTGGTGGTGGATTCCCCGCCGGGGACCGGGGATGAACCCCTGAGCGTGGCCCAGACCATTCCCGACGCCCAGGCCATCATCGTCACCACCCCCCAGGAGATCTCCCTGGCGGATGTGCGCAAGTCCCTCAATTTCTGCGACAAGATTAATATGAAGGTGGTGGGGGTCGTGGAGAACATGAGCGGCTATGCCTGCCCCCACTGCGGCAAGGACCTGCCCCTGTTCAAGCGCGGCGGCGGCGCCAAGACCGCCCGGGCCGCCAAGGTCCCCTTCCTGGGGGCCCTGCCCTTTGACCCCAAGGTGGTGGAGGCCGCGGACCAGGGCCGGCTCATGGACGTCAAGGAAGATGACAGCCCCTTCTTCCAGGGCTTGCGGCCCATCGTGGATTACCTCCTGGATACTCTGCCGCTGACGCCGCTGTCCACCCGGGAACCGGGGGTCTTGAAGTTCGCCCTGCCCGTGGACAACGGCAAACTGTCGGATAAGTTCGGCCACGCCTCCCACTTTGCCATCTTTCAGGTCAAAGACGGCACCGTGGGGCCCAAGGAACTGGTGCCCACCCCGCCCCACGAGGCCGGCGGTATCCCCGAATGGCTGGATGAGATGGGAATCACCCACGTCATCGCCGGCACCCTGGGGGAAAAGGCCCAGACCCTGCTGACCAAGAAAGGCATCGAAGTGATCGCCGGCGCCCCCCTGGAAGCCCCGGAGGCCCTGGTGCAACAATACCTGCAACAATCCCTGACCACCAGCCCCCGACCACACCCCGGCGGCTGCTCGCAGTGTTCGACGGCGTAAGAATATGATTGAGAAAAATATTTGGGCAGGGAATTATGGAATAAAGATTTCCCTGCCCAAACTACTTTGGTAATTTATCCAATTATAAGAACTTATCGCCATTAAAATGTATTAAATGGGCGGGGATTTCTGATAGCCATACTTCGGTTTCCCAAGCTATGTTGTCTAAATGTCGCTTAAATTCCTTGAAATTTTGGAATGCACTGACATAAATTCTTTTTGCCGGGCAATCCTTGAGCATATTTTCAAGCTCATACTGTCTTTTGGGGGAAACAGGGCCGTGTGATGTAACGGCTTCTACTAAAAAAAGGAAATTTCTCTTTTTATCATAAAAGACAATATCCGGAAGTTTATCGTGTTTTGATACTGGTATTTTGAGCCTTTCTAAAAGTTTTTCATCTAAATGTAGAGTTTTTCTAGCGGTATCGCCGATATAAACAACCTGTGATCCTGGTGCAAATCGAGGCCCGAATTGTTCGATTATGGCAGCTTGTAGTTCGTTATGTTTCCCAGGAGATAGTAATATGTTCTTACCCGTTGGAAGTTTCACGGGAACCATCTTAAGTTTTCTTTCTTTTTGGTAAATTTCCCATAGACGCTTCCGAGATCCCAATATACTTTTAATTTTTCTATTCCACCCCTTTCCTCCGTATGCGCGAATAAGGTTTATTACTTCATCAGTCAGTGCATAATGTGTCCTTGGGCTATTTGTGGGGAGCAAAGGGTTATCTGGGTTTCGGTTAACTATTCTTGCTTGCTCAAATTGATGTATAACTTGCCGCCGTATGGTCTCTCTTGTGTTTTCGGCGTATTCCCTGCCAAAAGCATCTCTTATAAAAGTTATTATATCATGTATCCTGCGCCTTATGGGTTCAGCCTTTGTCCATGGGTCATTTTCTTTAATATTGGCTAAAGACAAGAAAGTCAAAGCGGCAGATTCGTTATATTGTGCAGGAGGTAGTCCAAGCGCTCGAAGTATTTCTTGAGCCTCTAAAATTTTACCCATCAGATACCTCGGCAACAAGATTATTAGGTTTTTCTTCTTTAGTTATTATACTCCATACCAACTCATCAATTTCTGAGGCACTCGGAACATAGTTAATAAATTTTATATTAAACCCTATTGCACTAATTTTCCTAATTGATGGTAATGGCATAGCTCGAATTTCGGTTGCGCTAACTTGAGTATTACCACTCGATACTCTAAAATATCTATCTAACATCGAGCTATTGAATAATGCAGCTAAACCTAACGTCTCGGTTTCGCTTAGCTCGCCTTTAGGTTTATAAATATAGTTCAAGTGATTTTCCACCCCGATAAATTTTGACCCAAGCTGACCTTTCAATAATGGAGAGGCAGTCAATCTTCTATGCTCTTCTTTGGCACTGAATCTACGTAAAATAACAAGGTTTTGGTCAAGGATAAGAAGCCTTCTTTTAAGACTTATACTATTAATCTTTAAAAATTGAGGCTTTTCTTTACAATTTCTCAAATTAAAACATGGCCATTTAATTGACATTGGCAATACATTCTGCAGCCAAATTAACGGAGCAAAATCATTATCATCCTTTTGAATGTTGGAGATTAGATTTTTAGCCCTAAAGGGGACAACCGGGCCTGTGGATATCTCCATTCCATATTTATGAAGGCTTCCGGTCCATTGTTCAACAGTATTAATTAAATCGATATCCTGATTATTATTTGGTAATCTTAGGATAATATCATTATTAATCTGGTAGAGGACTATAGAAGTTGGGAATGTGTATGTGATTGATTTATCCAAATCTTCCATCCCCTTGCTTATAGATATTTTTATATTTGATATCTTACTATATTTTTTGGCCTTCAATATTATATTTTCCTGTAAAACTTCATCATTCTTAAAAGTTTCCTTGCGGGATTGAAATATATGTATTTTTACAGGCGAAACTATTTTAAAAAAGCATTTTCTAAAAAGCTTAAAATACGGGCCTGCTGCATAACTCCGAGGAGTAATTACAACCATGATTCCTTTATCTCTTAATGATTCAGCAGTAATTCCCATAAAAAGAGAATAAATATTTGGTTGACCAAAAACATATTTCGATGCTGATAATGCTCTGGGATCGTTTTTGCCTATTTTAAAATATGGAGGATTACTAATAGCTAAATCGTATTTGGCCATTTGTTCTTTCCATAACGATCTTTGGCTATCCAAAATAAAATCTTCTTCAATTATATTATATGATAACTCAATTCCAGATTTAAATATCCAATTTTTTGCAAAATTGAAAGATTCTCTTAATAGTACGTTAAGGGAAGGATCGATTTCGTAAGCATCTATTTCTATTTTCTTTACGGTTTTCCTTTTTGCTGCCACCTCGCATATAGCGCATGAAAGGATTCCAACGCCCGCACCCGGGTCCAAAACTTTCAAGGTATCTTTTTGATATTCCGCAAAGTTTGCCATGAACCTTGCAACTGGCGCGGGGGTGAAGAATTGTCCATGAGCTTTTCGTTCTTTTTGGGAAGATTTCAAAATGAACGAATAGGCCTGCTTTTCACAAAATTCCACGGGCGTTAATGCGAAATCCATAATTTAATCTTAAAGAAATTTATACGCCTTAGATAGGTCTAAAGGATGTTTAACCCAATTTTACAATATGAGCCTCAAAATAAAAATCGGATTAAATTTCCTTTTCCATTAAACGATTATTTTCCCCCCCACTCCAGGGTCAGGAGCAGGGCGTCTTCCCGGGTATCGTCGTAGTATTGGGGGCGGCGGCCCACTTCCTTGAATCCGCAGGCGGCGTAGAGGGCTCGGCCCGGGAGGTTGGACGGCCGCACTTCCAGCCAGGCGAGGGCGGCGCCCAGTTCCCGGGCCTGGGCCAGGCCTTCAGTCAGCAAGCGGCGGGCGATCCCCTGGCGGCGATGCTCGGGGTGGACGGCCAGGTTGAGGATATGCATTTCGTCGGCCACGACCCAGAAAATAAGGTAACCCCAGGTCTGCCAGGAGAGGGGCGGGGAGGGACCGGCTACCAGGGTGTGGCCATGGTGGTGGCCCAGTTCCGTCAGGAAGGACCACCGGGACCAGGGGGTGGCGAAGGATACCTTTTCAATGGCCCAGATGGCGTTGACATCCGCCAGGCCGGCCCGGCGGATGAGGAGCCCCTGGGTCATTTCTGATGGAGGACCTCGCTGGCCACGGTAATCCCCTTTTGACCGGATTGTTTCAGGGCCAGGGCCACTTCTTGCAGATTATCTTGATCCCGGAGGTGGGCCAGCTTCATGAGCATGGGCAGGTTGACGCCGGTGACGACCTCCACCTTGCCCTCTTGCAGGAAAGACAGAGTGAGATTGGAGGGGGTGCCCCCCAGCATATCGGTGAGGATGATGACGCCGTTGCCGTTATTCACCTGGGACAGGCCGCGCTGAATTTGCTGGCGGGAAACCTCCGGGGGGGCGTTGGGATCCAGGGACACCGGCACAATGCGCTCCTGCCGCCCCAGGATCAGGTCCCAGACGTTCATCAAGGCTTCCGCCAACTCCTTGTGGGTAACGATTAAGATGCCGATCATGGTAAATCTCCCGCGGACCGCAACATATCGCGGTGGCTAAGGGTCAAGGTGTAATTCCCCTGGGTCAGATGTTTCTCCAGGGCGGTGGTGACGACCACCGAACGGTGTTGCCCCCCGGTACAGCCGATGGCCAGGGTGAGGTGGGTCTTGCCTTCTTCCTGGTAGTGGGGCAGCAGAAAGTCCACCAAGGAGAACAAATGGTTGAGAAAAGCCTGGGTTTCAGGATGGTCCAGAACATATTTCTGGACCCCGGGGTTTTCTCCGGTAAGGGGCCTCAGGTCATCCACAAAAAAGGGGTTGGGCAAAAACCGCACATCCAACACCATGTCGGCTTCCGGGGGGATGCCGTTTTTATAGGCAAAGGAAATGAGATGGAGCCACATTCTCTGGCGGGGGAGCAGATCGGCGTATTCATCTTTGATCAACTCCCGTAGCTGATGGGGAGTATAATGGGAGCTGTCGATGATCCGGTGGGCCAGTTGGCGTAAGCCCGACAGGGAATTGCGCTCCTGGCGCAAGGCCTCCCCGATGGTGTCGCGGTCCGCCAGGGGGTGTTGACGCCGGGTCTGGCTAAAACGCCGGATTAACATGGCTTCATCCGCTTCCAGAAAGATGATATGGGGATGAAAGCCCTCGTGTTCCAGGCTGCGAAAGACCTCGGCGTAATTCTGCAAGAAGCCTTCGGTGCGCACGTCCATGACCAGGGCGATCTTACGGCCGCTGTGGACGGCGGCAGCCTGCATTTTCAGAAAATTCGGGAGCAGGCCCAGGGGCAGGTTGTCGACGCAAAAATAGCCGATATCTTCCAGGGCCCGCAGCACCGTGCTCTTCCCCGAACCGGAAACTCCGGTGATGATCAAAATAGAGAAGGGAGGCGAGGGGGGCTGGTGCGATTGCGGGTGCGATTGTGGGTGCGAACTAGTTTCCTGCGCCATAATGATGTATCTATGCACTTCTCATCGCGGCCCGCATGGGTGAATTCCATGGCCGGACAAGGAGGCCCGAGACCCTCACCTAAAATTCCGCGTCTCGTTCGGCGATTAACTGGTAAATATCCTCGACCCCTTCGGCCTTCATCAAGTTATCCCGAAAGGTGTGGCTCATGAGCATCCGGGAAATTTTGGCCAGGGCCTTGAGATGCATACCGGCGGAATTAACCGGCGCCAAAAGCATGAAAAAAATGTGAGAAGGCTTACCATCCATGGAGTCGAAGTCGACCCCTTTCACACTGCGGCCAAAGGACAACATCAGCCGGGAGAGCTGGGCCAGCTTGCCGTGGGGTATGGCAATGTTATCGCCGATGCCGGTGCTGCCCAGGCGCTCCCGGTCCAGCAGCACATCCATGACGGTTTGGAGGGAGAGGCCGTCGGGGCCCGGCACCAGGGTCGAGGCCAGTTCCTCCAGCACTCCCTTTTTGTTGGTGGCCACCAAACCGGGCAAAATGCAATGTGGGGCCAAAAGGTCGATAATTTGCATGCAGCTCCCTAAAGCCTCTATCCCAGGTCGGCTTCCACCAGGACATAGTGGCCATCCTGGCGTCGATACAAGATATTTAAACCGCCGCTGGTCACATTGGTAAACACCAGCAGATCATCCCGCCCACTTTGCATCAATTCCACGGCGTCGCCCAGTTGCAGGGCCGGCACCTCCACCTGTTTGCGGCGTAAGGCCGGGAAGGACGCGGCTTCCTCCCCCTCTACCAGGGTCGGGGGGGCCGAACGGCTCCGGTCGCCCTTGGCGCTCCGTTGTTTGTCACGAAACTTTTTCAACTGCATATCGATCTTGTCCATCACCAGATCGATCGCCGCGTACATGTCGGTATTCTCTTCTTTTCCTTTTATGATCCGGCCGTTGTTGTCAATGGTGACATCGGCCAGATGGCGAAATTTCTCCAGCCCCAACACCACATGGGCTTCCACCGGTCCGTCCAGGAACCGTTTGAATTTATTTAAGCGGTCGGTCACATAATTTTTTAAGGCCTCAGTGGGCTCAAGTTGTCTGAAGGTTACGGAAATCTGCATCAGTTCCTCCCGAAGGGTTGGGTTTGCAGCCAGGCCGGGATCTCAAGAGGCTTGATTTTCTGGCTGGCTTTTGCGGTGGTACCCGGGTCTCTTGCGCTTACTGGAGGAGAGCACCCCCAGCATACCGCGATACTTGGCCACCGTGCGCCGGGCAATAATCACGTCCTGGCGGCGCAGGATATCGGCAATCTCCTGATCGCTCAAGGGGTTCTCCGGGTTCTCGCCCTGGACGATCTGCCGGATCTTTTCCTTGACGCTTTCGGAGGCGATCTGATCCCCTAACGACATATTAATGGCGCTATTGAAAAAGAACTTCAGGTCAAAGACCCCCTGGGGGGTATAGACATATTTGTTCGTGGTCACCCGGCTGATGGTCGATTCGTGCATCTCGACGTCTTCCGCCACCTGGCGCAGGGTCAGGGGTTTCAGGTGGGCCAGGCCATGGTCCAGGAATTCCCGCTGGAAGCGCACGATACTCTCGGTCACTTTATAAAGGGTCTTTTGCCGCTGGTGGATGCTGCGGATAAACCACAGGGCGTTGTCCAGGTGTTTTTGAATATAACTTTTCACCGAGTCCGGGAGTTTATCGGGGCCCCGCAAGGCTTCCAGGTAAAAGGAATTAACCCGTAATTTGGGCAGGCCGTCATCGTTCAGACGGATTACATAGTCATCTCCCACCTTCTCCACATGGACATCGGGGCTGATGTAGTCCGCATCTTCATTGTCGAAGCCCCGGCCGGGCTTGGGCTCCAGAGTGGCGATCAGGTCGCCGGCCTCAGCCACCTTTTCGATGGGCGCCTTCAGATCCCGGGAGATGGCCTGGTAATTCTTATTGGCCAGATTGGTCAGGTGACGGTCAACAATATCCAATACCAGGGAATTGTGGATTCCCAGGATTTTGAGTTGCAGTTGCAGGCATTCTTTGAGACTGCGGGCGGCCACTCCCGCCGGGTCGAAACCCTGGACGATTTCCAGGACCTGCTCCACCCGGGCCGGCTCGACTCCCATCTCGTGGGCGATCTCTTCCACCGTGGACCGGAGATAACCGTCCCGGTCCAGGTTGCCGATGATCATCACCCCGATGTTATCGTCCACTTCCTCCAGTCCGGCCATGCGGAGTTGCCAGACGAGGTGGGATTTCAAGGTGGTCTTTTGGGCGTTGAGGGACTCCAGGGGCAGGGCTTCCCGTTCTTCGTGCTCGCCTATGGGGGTCGGCATGAGGCGGTCCTTCAGGAAGCTGTCCCAATCCCACTCTTCCATGGCGGATTTGCCCTCCGCCTCGACCTGGGCCTCTTCCGGTGGCGATTCAGCGCCGTCGGGAAAATCTCCCATCCCTGAGTCCGGCTCTTCCGCCTCCTTTTCTTCAAATTGATCATCTTCCAGGACCGGGTTGGTTTCCAGGGCCTGGGTTATTTCGCCCACCAGCTCCATGCGGGAAAGTTGCAGCAGCTTGATGGCTTGCTGCAATTTCTGCGTCATGATGAGCGATTGGGTGAGCCGAAGAGTTTGTCTGATTTCTAAGGCCATCGTCTCGCCCTATAAAAAATAATCGCCAAGGTGCCAACCCCGTCTTGCCCAGGATTCTTAAGACATTATAACTTAAAGGTCTCGCCTAAGTAAATTCTTTTGGCCACCTCACTTTGGACTAGCTTCTCCGGTGACCCCTCCTCCAGGATCACGCCCTCGTTGAGGATATAAGCCCGGTCGCAGACTCCCAGGGCTTCCCGGACGTTGTGGTCCGAGATGAGCACCCCGAGGTTGCGGTTTCTCAAGTCACGGATAATATTCTGAATATCGGTTACCGCCAGGGGATCGATACCCGCAAAGGGTTCATCCAGGATGATAAAGTGGGGGGCGGTGACCAGGGCCCGGCAGATCTCCACCCGGCGGCGTTCCCCTCCGGACAGGGCCGAAGCCTGCTGGTGGGCCAGGTGGGAAATGCGCAAATCGGCCAACAGTTTTTCCTGGCGCTCATGGCGCACCTTGGCATCCGGCTCCAGGGTTTCCAGAATCGCCATGATATTTTCAGCCACCGTGAGCTTCCGGAACACCGAAGGCTCCTGGGGAAGGTATTGCAAGCCCAACCGGGCCCGACGATAAATGGGCAGGTGGGAAATGTCCTCGCCGTCCAGGTAGATCTGGCCGACGTCGGGTTGCAGCAGCCCCAAAACCATAAAAAAGGTGCTGGTCTTGCCGGCGCCGTTAGGTCCCAGAAGCCCCACCACTTCGCCGCTATTCACCTCCATGGAGACTGCGTCCACCACCTTGCGGCCGTCATAGCTCTTGCTCAGGGTTTGCAGACTAAGAAGGTGCATATCCTAAGGTTGCCGGCTTTTGGGGGCCTTGGGGCCGAGAGGCAGGCCGGGCTTGCCCTCGGACCCCTTGGTATAGAGGAGGGCCTCCACCTTGCGCTGGGGCGAACTCTCCACCAGGGCCTTATTGGTCGTGAGGTTGAAGATGATCCGTTCCCCTTTCAAGGTATTTTCGGCCTGCCATACCTGGGGGTTGCCCCGGAGCACCACCTCATCCCGGTCCTTGTAGTAGATGGCCTCCTCGCCGGTGGCTACCCGGTCCCCCTGAACGAAACGCACGTGGCCCCGGGCCACGATATGGTCGATCTTCTGGCCCCCCAAATCCCCCAGGGGAGATTGCTCCTCCGGCTTCGGGGGAGGAGGCGCGGCCCCTTGGGGAGGCGCGGGTTGGGCCTTATAATAGACCCGCAACTGGTCGGAGTACAGGGTGGCGTCGCCATAATCAGCCTTCACCTTACCGGTGAAGATAATGGTCCCCTCTGTCTGGTCCGCTTCCAGGCGGGCGGCGGTGATGCGCAAAGGGACTTCCCCGCCCGGAGCCTTCTTTTGGGGGGGCGCGCCGTAAGCCGGGGACCAACCGATACCCAACAAGACCAGGAGTCCGGCGAGGGTTATGAACCGATGGCGCTTCATGGCTTGAGCCCCCCACCCTGGACTTTCACTTCCGTGAGCCGATGTTGGGCCAAAACGAGCTTCTTCTCGGCCAGTTCCACCCGCAGCCCCTTACCCTCCACCTTGAGGCGCGGCTCCGTGAGCACCACGTCCTCGGGAGCCAGTAAGACCCGTTCATCCGGCATATACGTGGCCACGCTGGTTTGGATCAGCAGGTCGCCCCGCTTCATCTCCACCTGCCCTTTCAAGGTCAGGACCCGGGTCTTGGTATGGAACAGACCTTCGTCGGACTTGACCATAATGTGTTCGCCGGGGCTGAAGAATTCCACCCGCACGCCGATAATGCGGATGGTCATCCGGTCCTGGTGAAACTCCGCCTTCTTGGCCTCCAGGACCCAGCGTTTATCCCCATCGTGAATCTCGGTGAGGGCGAGGCCCTCCATCCGGGATTTCTGGGCCGGGTGGACGGGCTGCGGCGGCGAGGGGGGCGGCCGGTCGTCCCAGAGCCCCCAGGCGCCTATACCCAGGAGCACTGCGACCGCCAGTCCCCACAACCACCAACGTCGGCCTGCTATTTTCTTTTCTATTACATTTTTCATGCCAACTAGCATAAGTTTTTTCCTTGAATTATATTAGGCCTGGGGAGGCGTGTAAAGGCTAATTGTCGCCGCGCCCGGCTTCTCTTGCCAGGGGTCGGTGGCTAAGGGTGCCTGAGACCCTGGCCGGCCCCGGAGAAACCTTCCCCAGGAAAAATAGGCGGTACCGTGGACGCGGCCGCTTGACACGGGCCTTCGGCAGCATTATTAAACGTAAAGTGGATTTTCTGGATGCGGCGGTTAAAGATAAGCAATGTCCAAATTTCGGATTATACTGGCGGATGATCATGCCCTGTTTCGCGAAGGCATCAAGAGAATAATTCAGGACGACCCCAACCTCACCGTGATCGGCGAAGCCGGTGACGGCCTTGACCTCTTGGACCTCCTGGAACAATCGACCCCGGACCTGGTTATCCTGGATATTTCCATGCCCCGCCTGCAGGGACTGGAGGTCATCAACCTGATCAAGGGACTCTATCCCGAAGTCAAGATCTTGGTCCTGACTATGCACAAGAGCACGGATTACGTTTATAAAGCCATGGATAAGGGCGCCGATGGCTATATGATTAAAGAAGATGCCAATGACGTGTTACGTTCCGCCATCCAAACACTCCGGCGCGGCGAGACGTTCATTTCACCCCTCATTTTTGGCTAAACCACGTCGCGATCTCTCATCAGAGGCAACATCCGGTGGCCGCCGCCGGTTCGACGAGTGCGCCGCAGACGCCGGCTGGTGCCCCCCTATCAGGCCCGATTAACCGCTCTCCCAGGTTACACTGTATAGCGGGGATGTTACAGTCCCGCCGCCGCCATGGAGGAACGCCGATGCTTTTGCAGGACAAGGTCGCGATCATCACCGGTGCCGGCACCGGCATCGGTGAGGCTATCGCCCACAAATTCGCCCGAGAAGGGGCGCGCCTCGTGCTCAGCGGCTTGCCTGCCGACCCGGTTCAGGAAGTCGCGGACACGATAATCGCCGGCGGCGGGGCGGCCGCAGCACATCTGGGCGACCTGGCGGAGGAAGCCGAAGCCCGGGCTTGCATGGACATGGCCATCCGACGTTTTGGCCGGCTCGACGTGCTGGTGAACAACGCCGGGGTGTTCATTGCCCATGCCGAGACCGACGCCTACCGGCTGGAGGATTTCGAACGGACGATGCGAAACAACGTCCGGACCGCCTTCCTCATGACCAAGTTCGCCTTGCCGTATCTGCGCCAGACCCGGGGCAACATCATCTTCACGGGCTCTGAAGCAGGGATCAACGGCTCGCCGATGTTCACGCCCTACGGCGGCTCCAAGGGCTTCCTGCACGCCTTCATGAAGGGGGTCGCCCTGGAGCAGGCCCGGTATGGCGTGCGGGCCAACTGCGTCTGCCCCGGTCCCATTGACACGGCCTGGACCCGCGGCCGCGAGGGGCCGATCCCGGCCGCGGACCAGGAGAAGATCGACGCCATGGTCCCCCTCGGCCGCCGGGGCACTCCGGAGGAGATGGCCAACATCTTCGCCTTCCTGGCCTCGGACGAGGCGAGTTACGTCACCGGCGCGCTGTGGTTGGCCGATGGCGGGGTCACGCCCGCCAAGGCCAGTGTCGGAGACTTGGTGCCGGAGGAATTCCGCCGCCCGCCGGCCGGCAAATTGCCCTTGCGCCATTCGCACGACGGCCTGCGCGGCAAGGAAGTCTATCGGGCGGTGAAATAAGGGGCAATTTTAGTATCGGGTTTCAGAGGTAGCTTCAAGAAGTTTTGGCCTTAAAATTTCCCCTCCCCTGGTGGGAGGGGGTTAGGGGGAGGGGGATAAGGCGTTGTATCTGTTCATGGTTTTGTCACCCCCACCCTAACCCTCCCCCATCAAGGGGGAGGGAACAAGAGGTTTTTCTTTTGGAAGTTTTCCTGAAACGCAATACTGGTGGCAGGTTTATAGTTTTATAGGGCGGCCCATGGCCGCCATAATTCGGCGTGCACGGCACGCCCTATAAGCTTACTCGGCGTCCGGCTTCTGCCAGGGGCGGAGGAGTTCCTCCCAGACGCCCCGGGCCTTGAGGAGCAGGTCGCAGACCTCCCGGACCGCGCCTTTACCCCCCGGCAGCGTCGTCACCCAGTGGGCCGCGGCCTTGAGTTCCGGGACCGCATCCGCCACCGCCACCCCCAGGCCCACCCGATGGAACAGGGGCAGGTCCACCAACTCATCCCCCACCGCCGCCACCTCCGTGGGAGTGAGATTCAGGGCCGCCAGGAGTTCTTCCAGGATGGCCACCTTGTCCCGGACGCCTTCATAGAAGCGGTTGATGTCCAGCTCCCGGGCCCGGTGAAAGGCGGCGTCGGAGCGCCGGCCGCTCACCAGGGCCACTTCGAGGCCGCCCCGTTGGGCCATCTTGATGCCGTGGCCGTCCCGGACGTGAAAGACCTTAAGGGTTTCCCCCTTGGCGTCGAAATAGAGGCTGCCGTCCGTGAGAACCCCGTCTATGTCGAGGATCAACAGCCGCACGAGGCGGGCCCGGGACCAGACTTCTTCGGGATATGTCGGTAAGTCCAAATCTAAATCCTTTGATACGGTTTTAGCGGCAGTGATTATGCGGAGAAATCTATCAGGTTAAACATTTTCTAAAGAAATCTTTGGTAGCCGCAGCCTTTAGGCTGCGTGGCTTTTTCCTTAGGTTGGCGCTACGCAGGCTAGACGCACATGAATCACAAATGTTTCACCCCCGAGGATGAGAAATCCCCCCTGCCCCCCTTTTTCAAAGGGGGGTTTAAAGTCCCCCTTTGGAGAAGGAGGATTTAGGGGGATTTGAAGTTTTTCACGCTAAGGCCTGCGGCTACCAAATAAAGATGACCGCTTAATTGGTGGTTAGCTTGCTTCCTGATGCCGGACCAACTGATGCAGCGCCTGCAGGCGGCGCCACAGGGGCAGGACTTCGGCCAGGGGCAGGGAATTGGGGCCGTCGCATAAGGCGTGCTCCGGGTCGGGATGGACCTCCAGGAACAGGGCGTCCACCCCCGCGGCCACCCCGGCCCGGGCCAGCAGGGGGATATACTCCCGTTGGCCGCCGGAGCACTCTCCCTGGCCGCCGGGAAGTTGGACGCTGTGGGTCACGTCCAGGACCACCGGACACCCCAAACTCCGCAGAATGGGCAGGCTGCGGAAGTCCACCACCAGGTTGTTGTAGCCGAACATGGCGCCCCGTTCGGTGAGCAAGACTTTATGGTTGCCGGTGGCCAAGACCTTGTCCACCACCGGGCCCAGGTCCCAGGGGGCCAGAAACTGGCCTTTCTTGACATTGACCACCTTGCCGGTGCGGGCCGCGGCCACGAGCAGGTCGGTCTGGCGGCAGAGAAAGGCCGGGATCTGGAGGACGTCCAGAACCTTTGCGGCGGGCTCCACTTCGGAGACCTGATGGACGTCCGAGAGGACCGGCAGGCCCACCTCGCTTTTCACCCGGGCCAGGATTTCCAGCCCGGCTGCCAGGCCGGGACCCCGGAAGGAGGTCAGGGCGGTGCGGTTGGCCTTGTCGTAGGAGGCCTTGAAAATCAGGGGCAGGGCCAGTTCCCGGGCGTAGTCCCGCAGGGTCCGGGCGATGGCCAGGGTAGTCTCGGCGGACTCAATGACACAGGGCCCGGCGATCATGACCAAATCACCTTTACCCACCCAAAAGTCGGCGATCGCCACGGGATTATTCATGCGGATGCTCATGCTTGAAGAAGAATGGTGCGCAGTGCGCACCCTACATTTAGCTACGACCGATGAAAGCAATTTGATGGCGGGCACGGAGGCCCGCCCCACCGGTTAAAGGGGTTTGGTAGGGCGGCCGTCCCCGGCCGCCACAAAATCGGCCGAAAATAAGGACGTTGTCAAATTAAAGAGAATATGTGGAACAGCTGTCCCCGGCTGTTCCCGGGAAAAAACTGATAGCTGATGGCTGACGGCTGAAAGCTCTCTTCTAAATCTCCCCGCCGGGGTGGGACAGGTGGCGCTTATAGTCCAGGCAGGCCCGGATATAGTCCCGGAACAGGGGGTGGGGGGCCAGGGGCCGGGATTTGAATTCCGGGTGGAACTGGCATCCCAGGAACCAGGGATGGTCGCCGAACTCCACGATTTCCACCAGCTCGCCGTTGGGGGAAGTGCCGGTAATGGCCAGGCCAGCGTTCTGAAATTGCTCCCGGTACTGGTTGTTGAACTCATAGCGGTGGCGATGCCGCTCCATGATTTCGGTGCAGTCGTAAGCGGTGCCGGCCAGGGAGCCTTCTTTGAGAACGCACGGGTAGGCCCCGAGGCGCATGGTGCCGCCTTTGTCCGCGGCCCGGTCCCGGCGGATAATGGCGTCCTTGCGGTAATCATACCACTCCCGCATCAGGTAGATGACGGGATGCTCGGCTTCGGGGTCGAACTCTTCGCTGGTGGCCCCGGGGATGGCGGCCACCTGGCGGGCGAACTCGATGACCGCCAGTTGCATGCCGAAGCAGATGCCGAAGTAGGGCACGTGCTGCTCCCGGGCATAGCGGATGGCCAGGATCTTGCCCTCGACGCCCCGGACCCCGAAGCCCCCGGGGACCAGAATGCCGTGGAGGTGTCCCAGGAGACCTTCAGGACCTTCCCGCTCCACCCGTTCCGAGTCGATATAGGTGAGGGCCACCTGGACTTCGTTGGCCAGGCCGCCGTGCACCAGGGCCTCGTGCAGGCTCTTGTAGGACTCCCGCAAATCCACGTACTTGCCGACGATACCGATTTCCACCCGGTCCTTGGGATTCTTGATGCGAGCCGTCAGATTTTGCCAGACCTCGAGCCGGGGGGCCCGGGTCCAGATATTGAGGGTCTCCACCAGGCGGTCATCCAGGCCTTCTTCGTGCAGCAGCAGGGGAATTTCGTAGATGTTGTCCACATCCTGGGCCGTGATCACCGCCCCGGGCTCCACGTTGCAGAAGAGGGCGATCTTGGCCTTGATATCCCGGCTGAGGAGCTTTTCGGTGCGGCACAGGAGGATGTCGGGCTGGATGCCGATGGAGCGCAGCTCCTTGACGCTGTGCTGGGTGGGCTTGGTCTTGACTTCGCCGGCGCTCTTGATAAACGGCACTAAGGTCAGGTGGATGTAGCAGACGTTATCTTTGCCCAGGTCCCCCTTGAGTTGGCGAATGGCCTCCAGGAAGGGCAGGCTTTCGATATCGCCCACGGTGCCGCCGATCTCAATGATGGCCACATCCGCGGAGGGGGCCACCTTCATGATGGATTGCTTGATTTCGTCGGTGATATGGGGGATGACCTGGACAGTGCCGCCGAGATAGTCGCCCCGGCGTTCCTTGGTGATGACGTTGTGATAGATGCGTCCGGAAGTGAAGTTGTGTTGCTGGCTCAGGGTGACCGAGGTGTAGCGTTCGTAATGCCCCAGATCCAGGTCGGTTTCCGCGCCGTCTTCGGTGACGAAAACCTCGCCGTGTTGGAAGGGATTCATGGTGCCGGGGTCCACATTGATATAGGGGTCCAGCTTCTGAAAGGTGACCCGGAGCCCCCGGGATTCCAACAAGGCGCCGATGGCCGCGGCTGCCACCCCTTTGCCCAGCGAGGACAGCACCCCACCGGTAATAAAAATGATTTTGCTTTTCACAAGTCCCTACATATACCGCCTCGGTGCCATTGTCAAGACGCCATCCGGCGAAACCGGCTGGGGGGGTGCGGCTCATTCGCCTGGAAGGTCGGAGCGCCGCCAAAGCCCCGGTAGAATCTCCTCCCGTCCCTTTGGGTCCGCCTTGGCCCCCTGGGTCCTTATCGACAAATCAGAAAATCCGAACCCAGCTTTCAGTAGTTCCCCCGATGGCTCGTTATGCTTATCTGACATATTAATCAGAACAGGATAAAGCTTATTAAGGATTGGAGAGATTTCTTCATGGTCATTTGCAAGGCGCAAGGCCGCAAAGAATTTAGACCATCTGAGCTCAGGATGACCATGAATTTCATACCGGCGTGGCGACCAGTGCTCCCTCCCACGCCACCCTGGTCGGATTCCTGGAGCATGCCTTTAAGAAAAGGAAGGGGGTAAACGATGAGGCGGTCTCAACGTGGCAAGCACGGTGTCCTGCGGCGTACCGAGGGTGCGACCGCGGTGGAATTTGCGATAATTCTGCCCATCCTGCTCTTAATCGTCGGCGGGATCATGGACATTGGGCATGCCTATCATGAATTGCACGTGGTCAACGAAGCGTCCCGGGAAGGGGCGCGGGTAGCCGCGGTCGGGGGCACTCTTCAGGAGGTTACCACCGCCATTCAAAACTTCGGTAATCAGCTACATTTCACGCCACCTACCCCTTGGCCCCCGGCATCCCAATCGAACGTCACCATAACCGTCACCACTCCGGTACAACTTTTCACCCCGATCATCAGTGCCTTTTTCCCCAGTAATCCCTTCACGGTGACGGGAACCACCATCATGCGGGTGGAATAATGAGGTACTTTCCCCCCAACAGCCCTGATTGCCGCGATCCAAAGGGACGAGCAGGCATGAGACGTTTTTGGGAAAACCAACAAGGCTCCATCATGGTCACGGTGGCCTTAATGTTCTCCGTGCTCATGGGGTTTGGCGGACTTGCCCTGGACATCGGCAATCTCTATGTCATCAAGACGAGGATGCAAAATGCGGTGGACGCCGCCGTCGCCGGGGGCGGGCTGGCATTGCCCAATACCACCCAGGCGACCGCGCAAGCCAGATCGCTGATCACCCTGAATAACTTTAACCCGAACCTGGCCACCATCACCTTCACTCAGAATGCGGTGAAAAATCCGGGGAATAACCCGGAAATCAACTGTAGCATGACCCAAAATGTGCCCACCTTTTTCATGGGTCTGTTTGGCTTTAACACGGTTACGGTGGCCGCCTCCGCCGAAGCCATCTTGAAGCCCGGGAGCGCGGGCGGGCCGTTCAATTATACGATTTTTTCCGGCAGTCCGAGCAACACCTTATCGCTGAACGGCTCGCAAACCATCCAAGGGTCGGTCCATGCAAATTATAAATTATCCATGAACGGCAGCTCGAATATTTCGGGAGCCGCGGAAGGGGCGCATGGGGTAAATATAAATGGCTCCAGTAACATCGGCTCGGTGGTCGCCGATACGGTAGACAACATCCACGTAAATGGTGCTAATAACATAGGCGAGCAATTAGGGGGCGCCAGTAATATTGCCATGCCCGATTATAGCCAACAGATAGCCGATATGGCGACACAGGTTTATAATTCCAACCAAACTTTTAATGGTAGTGTAAATGTCGATGGCAATATCTTTGTAAATGGTAAGGTAACCTTAAATGGATCTATTAACAGTACCGGGGCAATTTTGGCAACTGGGAATATCACTATAAATGGCTCAACGAGTATCAGCGGTTCAAATCAGGTTTGCCTTTATTCAGAAAATGGCAATATTACAATTAATGGTGCAAGTTTTATCGGTAATGACTCCAGCGCTATTCTATATGCTCCTAACGGAACGATAAAAATCAATGGTTCCATGAATTTCCATGGTCGCATTATTGGGAACAAAGTGACAGTTAACGGTTCCGGGAGCTTTAATGGCGCAAATTATCCTGTAACCTCGCTGCCCGCCGGTAAGGCGCATGTGCAATTAATCCAATAACGCCTTAATTCAGGAGTAAATCGGCGAGGCCGACATGACGCGGGCCAGGCAATGAAGCTCTTAGGCTTGATCGTTTTTTATGTTCTGCTGGTTGCCAGTTCCAAAGGCAGGCGGAGGCCGCCGGGAGGTGAGGAGGCAGACGGGTCAAATTTGCGAGGCAAGGGCCGGGTCGAGGCGCCTCGCCGACAGCAGGGGGAGCTGTCCCCCAGGATGGGGGCGGCTCCGAACCCCTTGGTCTCGGGGCGCGGCCGGGTGGACGGCCCCGGGCGCCGGGATTCAAGCCGCGCCGCGAAAGACCTTATTGCACCAACTTCGGGGGCGCCAGACCGCCATAATTCCCCCCGCCGGGCAGGGCGCTCTGCATTTCCGTCAGGCTGATCACCGTGCCCCAGACCCCCTTGGGGTTCCCACTGCTTCGCACGGAAGTAATCCGGAAGGGCACGAAGGCCATAATAGGTTCGATTTGATTAAATTTATCCGTATTCACCACCGGTAGCAAGGTATCCAGATATCCCTCGGGTTGTTGTTGCAGTTTCGTATTCAAGTCACCCAGGACCGAGGTGTCGTTGCCATTTTGCAGGTTGATCGGATCACCGACATGCAGCGGCGGACAGGCAGCATTGTTAATATAGCTGATAAAGGTGCTGGCAGAGGCCCTGTCGGGGGGGTCGGCAAACCAACCGCCGTTATCCAGAGGATCGGGGGTGAAGTTGATGAAGAGGACCGTGCCGGGAACCGTATAGTCTTTATTGATGGCAATGGGGAGGGTTCCCTGGCCGACAGCATTGGCAAAGTCCATGATGGCGATGGCGCCGGCACTCATATTACGGTAATACTCTCCGAAGATTTTGGTAAAAATCATCGGCACATTGGCCCTGCGGGTAGTCACCCGGACGGCGTTGGCATTGGCGCTATACCCCGCGGTAAACTGTCTGGTGGGGTAATTCCATTGCCCCACCTCCACCGTCACTTCGCTGGCCGCCAGGTTGGTGTTATCCACCTGATTGCCGGTCGCGGCATTGAGGGCCCGGGTTTGGGCCGTGGTACCATCGGGAGTCCGATTCCCGGAGACGGCCGGGAGGATGGTCGGCCACAGTCCCCGGGCTCCCGCCAGGGCCCCGGCTTCGGCCGCTTTGGCCAATTCCCGTTTCACGGACACCAGGTGGGCGATGTCCAGGGCCAGGGCCACGCAACCCAATAGCACCACCAGGCCGAGGGCCACATAAACCGCCACTCCGCCTGACTCGTTGGCAAGAAATCCCTTTTTAGCCGTCTGCATAAGCCGCCTCTTGGTCCTCTCGAGTTACTCACAGGTCATGGTAGTGGTGACTGACAGATTGGCACTGCTGCCAAAGCCGGGGATGAGCGAGCCCAGAATGAACCAGGTTTTCTGGGCATTGACCGTGACGGTCAAATCCTCCCCCGCTAAAATGGATGGATTGGATTGCGTGGCGGCCAGCCCGCTTAAGGCGACCGTGGGGCTGGCATCCGTCGGGAGAAGATCGGTCAACCCCCAGCCGCCCTTGCCGCCATTTTCGGCCGAGGTGTTGAGGATATAGTCGGTTACGGTGGGGTTTAAATTACTTGGCAGGATCCGGTGATTGGCGGCATCGGTTTTGTATCGACTGCCGTAGCGGGCGCCTTCCCGGCAGGCGTCGGACATCATGTGTCGCAAGTACCAGGCATGGCCGAAGTCAATGATGCCAAATACCAGCAACACCAGCACCGGCAAAATGACGGCAAATTCCACGGCGACCCCGCCGCGTTCGGCCCGCCTTCACCGCTGCGGGTCAGAAAATATCTTGAATCGCATGGATCACCTCGGAAAATCGTGCCAATATTTTCTGCCGATCCGGGTGGTTCGCCTGCCGGAGGTACCGGCCAGTCGAACGGCAGATACTGTGGGGAAAAATCTACTCCATCCGGCTAGAGTCTGGCCATCGGGGAATCCCTGATTTTGGCGGGCCGTGAAACCTGAAATCTTGGCGAGGATAATAAAGGTCTATAATTCCACCTGGCTAGGCGATGACCAGATTCTGCGCGGCGCTCAGCCTGACGGGTCTGGTGACGTATGGTCGATCCGGGGTGCCGGGAATCAAGCAGTGCGCTTAAGCTTATTGCACCAGCTTGGGGGGCGCCAGGCCCCCATAGTTGCCGCCCCCGCCGGGGAGGGCACTCTGCATCTCCGCCAGGCTGATCACCGTGCCCCAGACCCCTTTGGGGTTCCCACTGCTTCGAACGACAGTAATCCGGAAGGGCACGAACCCCACAATAGGTTCATTCTGGTTAAATTTGTCCGTATTCACCACTGGCAGCAAGGTGTCCAGATGTCCTTCGGGTTGTTGTGCCAGTTTGGCCTTCAAGTCATTCAGGCACGAAGTATCATTGCCGTTTTGCAGGTTGATGATATCCCCCACATGCAGCGGCTCACAGGCGGCATTGTTAATATAGTCGCTGAAAGTCCTGGCATTGGCGGTGTCGGGCGGGTTGGCGAACCAACCGCCGGTGTCATAGGGATCAGGGGTAAAGTTGATGAACAGGGAGGTGCCGGGATCCGTAAAAGGTTGATTGATGGCAATGGGGAGGGTTCCCTGGCCGACGGCATCGGCAAAGTCCATGATGGCGGTGGCGGTGGCACCCATATTGCGGTAATATTGTCCGATGATTTTGGCAAAAATCATGGGTACCTGGTCCCGGCGGACAGTCACCCGGACGCCGTTGGCACTGGCGTTCACCCCGGGAGTAAACTGACTGGTGGTGTAATTCCATTGCCCCACCTCCACCGTTACTTCGCCGGGGGTCAGATTGGTGTTATCCACCTGATTGCCGGTCGCGGCATTGAGGGCCCAGGTTTGGGCCGCGGTACAATCGGGGCTTCGACTGGCGGAGGTTGACGGGAGGATGGTCGGCCAAAGTCCCCGGGCTCCCGCCAGGGCCCCGGCTTCGGCCGCCTTGGTCAAGTCCCGTTTCACGGACACCATGTGGGAGATGTCCAGGGCCAGGGCCGCACAAGCCAATAATACCACCAGGCCGAGCGCCATATAGACCGCTACCCCGCCCGATTCGTTGGCCAGAAATTCCTTTTTAGCCGTCTGCATAAGCCGCCTCAGGTCCTTTTGAGCTACTTGCAGGTCATAGTGGTGGTGACTGACGAATTGACGCGGCTGCCAAAGCCGGGGATGAGCGAACCCAGAATGAGCCGGGTTTGGGGGATTGAGAGCGATGGTCAAATCCACTCGCGCTGCAATGGCTGGATTGGTTTCCGTCAGTTAAAACGGTGAGCATGGTGGGAAAGAATCTACTGCATCCGGTTAGGGTCTGGCCATCAGGGAATCCCTAATTTTGGCGGGGCACGAAACCTGAAATTTATGCTATCTTGGATATGTATAAAATGTAGGTAGTTATAATAAAATATAAATGCTCTATGATGATGTATTTGGCCGGCTTGAAGAAATGGGATTTTCCCCACAATCTTCAAGGGTTATCGTGCGAGCCTGGCCGGTTATCCAGGTTGAGCCAATTTCTTCTGCCTCCCGGACCCCAGCCGGTCCAACCCCGGGGAGCCCGAGGCTTAGGTCGATGGAAAGGAATGAAGGCCCACTCCCTGGGTCGCCGGGCTGCGGAGCTCCCGGTCAGTCCGGCATGGCTTTAGGGCAGAAAGCCTCCTGTCATGGCCCTAATCGTAAGAAAAGGGTACCTCGGTGGCAAAGCGCATCAGGGAAGTGGCGATGATGAGGCCGGCGATGACGGCCAGCAAGAAGATCAGGGGATAAGCGATGATTTTGGACCGGGGATGGCGGTCCAAATGAGCCCGGAGCCGGCGCACGGCCCGGGCCAACTCCTCGGAAAACAGGAGGAGGAGCAAGAAGAAGCCGGCATAGAAAAGGAATACCTTGATCACGTGATCCCGATAGCCGGGGTGGGAAAGGCTCTTGGACGACGTCGGCGAGGGGTGCGGCGGGGCTGCAACCCTGCCGATTATTTGTGCGTGATTTCGATCCGGTACAACCTCCAGGCCAGAAAGAAGACCACCAGGGCGCCCAGGACGAAGAAGGGATGATCGTCAGATTGATATTTCAGCCAGGTCCATGCCTGATACATGGTAATGGAGAAATGTTGCCACATGGCTTCCAGCCCCATGACGACCTCCGGTGAGGCAGCCGCGTTATCCCCCCCTGCTCATGTGCTATTGTATCATGTTATTCGCCCTAAAATGTCAAGAAAAGATTATGCATTCGTCAGGTTAACGGCACCAGCTCAACCCGGCCCCAGGCCCCCAGCTTCTCCCCCACGATGATGACCGCGCCCAGGATCTGCGGGAGGCCGGCGGCCCACTCCAGGGCCGGGGCGATGGTGTCCGGGCTCCGGACCCGGTTGCCCAGGGCGGTGGCCGCGGCATCCGCCAGGGCGGCGTTGGGGGCCAAAACGCAGGCGGCATCCGCCTGCCCGAAGCTCAGGGAATGCCCCACGGTCCCCGAGGAGGTGCACACCCCCAGGGGACTGGAGGCGGGATCGAGGTGCAATCCCACCCGATGGCTCAAGGGGGAGGCCCCGGCATACAGGGCCACGGTGGCCGGATGGCTGATGGCCAAAAAGATATCGCCGCCATTTTCGACGATGATCTCCGGGCTCAAAGGCGCCAGATGACGTCCCACCCGGGCCGCCAGGGCGCCGGCCACCGCGGCCATGGGTCCCACCCCGGTGGCCGCGGCCGCCGCGATCATCTCCCGGACCACCGGCGGCGCGAAGGGGTCCTCGGGCCAGGGGACCAGGGTGGTGAGAAAGTCGGGATGGCCGGTAATGTAAGCCTCCAGTTGCTGCCGTTCCTGAACGACGATTTCCCGAACCTCTCGGGTGAAATCCCGGGCGGCCAACACCCAGAGATCGGTTTCCTTCACCGCCACCCGAAACCCCACCAGGCCCGACCGGGCCATGCGGGTGCGATAGGTGCGGGGTTCGTAGGTTGAGGTGATCATGCGCTGAGTCCCCTGAACTCGACAACGAGTAGGGCGGTGAGCCCGCCCCTACGGCTCCAGGCTCAAGCCGGCCACTTTATTGCTGAGTTCCACAAATTCTGTAAGGCCCAGGGTTTCGCCCCGGCGCTGGGGGTCAATGTTCAACTCCGCCAACAGGGTGCGCATCTGCGCTGGAATCAGCCCGAAGGCCGCGGCCTGCGACACCAGGGTGTTGTTCAGGGTTTTGCGGCGATGGCCAAACGCGGTCTTGACCAGCCGGTGAAGCACCTCCACCTCCCGGGCGGCGGGGACCGGGGTTTCCGGCAGCAGCCGCACCACTACAGAGTCCACCTGGGGCGGGGGGAAAAAATTGCCCGGGGACAGGGTAAAGAGGCGGGCCACCCGGAAATGGTATTGCCCCAGGACCGACAGAATCCCGTAATCCTTGGTCCCCGGAGCGGCCAGGAGGCGGGCGCCGACCTCCTGCTGCATCATGAGCACCGCCCGGCTGAGGGCCGGGGCCTCCCTGACTAGCGTAAACAGGAGGGGAGAGGTGATCTGGTAGGGCAGATTCCCCACCACGGCCAGGGGGCGCCCCGCCGCCTGGCTGGCCCGGCGGAAGTCAAACTCCAGCACATCCTGGCAGATCACCTGGACCCCGGGGGTCTGGCGGAACAGATCTTCTGCCAGGAACCGGGCCAGTTCCGGGTCCCGCTCCAGGGCGATCACCCGGTGGGCGGCGGCGGCGAGAAACCCGGTGAGGGCTCCCAGCCCCGCGCCGATTTCCACCACGGTCTCCTCCCCCTCAAGGGCCAGGGCCGCGACAATGCGCCGGGCCTGGTGCGGGTGGAGCAGGAAATGCTGGCCCAGGCTCTTCTTAGGCCTCAGGCCCAGACGCTGGAGGAGGGTTTTAGGAGAGACGAAGGTCACTGAGGGCCTTTTGGGCTTTGCGCCGGCGATAGCGTTGGACGATCCACAGGGTCACAAAATAGGCCACGATGGCCGGAGGGATGGCAATAATGATGCCCCCCACCTGCAAGGCCAATCCCCCCTGGCAGAGCACCTGGAACCAGGCGTTATAGCTGCAGACTTCCGGAAAGACCAGGGGCCTGCCGCGATACAACAGGAATTGCCCCACCTTATAAGCGGCCAGATAGAAGGCCGGCACGGTCAAGGGATTGCCCACCTGGATGCCGATAAAGGCCGTCACCGGCGAGACCCGCAAGAGGGCGGCCAGGGACAGGGCGATCACCGTATGGAAGGGGATGGTGGGGGTGACGCCGACAAACACCCCCAAGGCCATACCCCAGGCGATTTTCCGGGGATCCTCCTGGAGCCGGAGCAATTTCAGCCACTGGTAGCGCAGGACCCGTCGTAAATCCATGATCAACGCTTAGGGGGATGAGCCCTGAGCGGCCCCGGCCCCCTCGTCCTTGAGCATCCGGCGCAGGACTTTGCCCACCAGGCTTTTGGGGAGGTCAGCGCGAAACTCGATGATCTTGGGGACCTTGTAGACGGCCAGCAGACGGCGGCAGTGGGCCTCGATGTCGGCGGCGGTGAGCGCTGCCCCATCCTGGGGAACGATCACCACTTTCACCGTTTCTCCCCGGTAGGCGTCGGGGACTCCGAAGGCCACGGCCTCTTTCACGCCAGGGTGCTCATAGAGCACTTCTTCCACCTCCCGGGGATAGATCTTGTAGCCCCCGGCGATGATGAGGTCCTTCTTGCGCTCCACGATATAAAAATAGCCGTCTTCATCCATCCGGGCCAGGTCACCGGTATAGAGCCAGCCGTCCCTCAGGACCATGGCGGTCTCCTGGGGGTTACGCCAATACCCCTGCATGACCTGGGGGCCCTGGATGATCAGCTCTCCCACTTCGCCGGTGGGAAGCTCCCGGGCGCCGGTCTCCTGGTCCACGACCTTCGCCAGGGTGCCCGGCATGGGCAGGCCCATGCTGCCGGCCGGCCTTTTCCCCTGGATGGGATTAAAATGGGTGACGGGGGCGGCCTCGGTCAGGCCATAGCCCTCCAGCATGGTACAGCCGCTGAGACTCTCGAAGCGGTCCCGGACTTCCCGGGGCAGGGGGGCCGAGCCGCTGATGCAGGCCCACAGGGCGGACAGGTCGAGCTTCGGCAGGCGGGGGTCGTTGATCAGGGCCACAAAGAGGGTAGGGACCCCGGGGAGCATGGTGGGCCGGTATTTCTGCATGGCCTTGAGAAAGCCGTTGATTTCAAAACGGGGGAGCACGATGATCGTAGCTCCCTGGGACATGGGCCAGTTGAGACAGGCGGTGAGCCCAAAGGAATGAGAAAAGGGCAGCAGGCCCATGACGCGTTCTTCGCCGTAGCGCACCCGGGGCAGCCAGGCGTTGATCTGGGCCACGTTAACCATGAGGTTGCCGTGGGTCAGCATAGCCGCCTTGGGGGTGCCGGTGGTGCCGCCGGTATATTGCAGGACCGCCAGGTCCCGAGGTCCCGGCAGGGGGAAGCTAGCCTCCGGCGTATATTGCAGCAGTTCCCGCCAGGGGTAGCGGCCCGGCCCCGGCTTAAACCCCGTGGTCAAGCCGTCCCGCCGGGCTTTGAACGGGTAGAGCCAATTGAGCGGCCAGGGCAGGCTATCCGCCAGACTGGTAATGATGAGATGGGTTAAATCCGCCTGAGTCTGAATCTCTTCCACCCGGGGGAGAAAGTGGTCCAGGAGCACCAGCCGCCGCGCGCCGGAGTCGGCCAGTTGGTGGGCCAGCTCCGTAGCGCTGAGAAGGGGATTGAGCATGACCGCCACCGCGCCCACCCGCAAGGCGGCGTGGTAGGCCATCACCAGTTGGGGGCAATTGGGGAGAAAAATGCCCAGGCGCTCTCCGGGCACCAGGCCCATACCCTTGAAGGCGCTGGCCAGACTGACGGTCTGGGTGTTGAGCTCGCCGTAGGTGATGCTCCGGCCGAAAAAGGCCAGGGCCGGGGTCTGGGGGGAATGTTCCGCCGCTTGCAGCAACAGCCAGGGCACGGAGGTGGTGACCGGCTCCACGGTGAGAGGGACTCCCGGGTCGTACTGCTGGGCCCAGGGTAAGGTCATCAGGAAGATCCTCCGTTAATGCTGGTGGGAGCCTCCTTCCTGGCATTCCGCACAGGTGCAGGCATGATGCTCTTTGAGATCCTCCGGGGTGGCCTCGCGAACCTGGCGGATGGTAAAGGAGACTTCCAGGTCTTTGCCCGCCAGGGGATGGTTAAAATCGATGAGCACGGTTTCGGGCTGGACCTCTTGGACGATGAAATATACCGGTTGCCCATCTTCATTTTCGGTCTCGAAAACCAGGCCCGGCCGCAATTCCAATTCCGGGGCAAAGTCGGCGCGGGCGACTTCCATGACCAGTTCCTGGTCAAGTTCGCCATAGGCCTCGGCGGCCGGAAGGTTGACTATTTTATGATCATTTTCTGCCATACCGATCAGGACTTTTTCCAAACCCGGGGGCATGGCGCCCCAGCCCATGCAAAAAGAGATTTCCTCCGGTTGCCCATCGGGGGGATAGGTCTCGTCTGCACCCAGGTTGATGAGATAATCAATGGTGACAAAAGAATTTTTATCGATTTTCATGATGGTCTCCTGAGGCAGGGAGCACTCCGCCCCTTGAGTTGAGGTTACCGACGGTAAGCGGAACTTCAATCAGGTAACCGGGGGCAGGCCACCGGCAGGGGACATAGGGACCGGACTGAGCCCCCCTTATTGTTTGGTGCCCATGATGATTCGGCCGGTATTGAGCAGGTTACACGGCACCGTTTGCTTAATCGTGATGCCCACGTCATTCATAACCCGGATAACGTCCAGATCGGTGGTGAAGCCGATGCGGACAAAAACCGGCGCCATGACGTCCTCGATGCGGCCCCACAGGCTGCCGTTCTGAGAGCGGGTATGGTTAATGGCGATGATCTGCCCCCCGGGCTTGACTACTCGGTGAATTTCCCGGCAGACTTTATAGGGGTCCTGGACGGTGGTAATGACATACGCGGCCATGACGAGGTCGAAATAATCATCAGGAAATTCCAGCCGGGAGGCGTCCATGACGTGAAAGTCGAAACGACTGCCGCTGTTGATGCCGGTGGCTTTTTCCCGGGCCCGATGGATCATGGCGTGGGAAATATCAATACCCACCAGTTTGGTTTTCGGGGGGTAAAACTCCAAGGTGGAACCGGGACCCACGCCGATCTCCAGAACTTTTTGGTTAGGTTGCCGGGACAGATAATGAAAAGCTTTGCGGCGACCGGGCCCTAGAAGCTTGCCGAAAATGTATTCATAGAAAGGGGAATAAAAAGAATATAGTTGTTCCATGTAACGCGGATTTACCTGGCATTTCATAGGGGATCCTCTTCAGTCATCAACTGGAAGGTCAGGCGGATTCATACCGGACTGCGGCCGGAACGGGTGCCTTTCCAAAATAAGCAATTCTATCCTAAGGCTTTTCAAAAAGTAAATCCAAAAATTTTCCTGTCAATCATGGCCATCATCCGGACCTCAGCAGTTCTGCGTCCCAGGCATCCTGCGCGTGATCATAGCGCAGCACATAGACTCCTTCCCCCGCCTTCACCTGGTAGCAGAGGCCGCCGGGAACCATCCACTGCGCCATGACCTGACGCACTTCCAACCAGACCTCGCCCCAGGTGAAACGCCGGGGGCGTTCGTGCAGCCGGAACCCGGAATAGGTCTCCACCTGGCAACGCATCGGTCAGCGGCCGGTCAAATTGCGACAGGAAAAAAAAGAAGCTCAACCCTGAAATCGGCTTCCGGTCTGTACCCCTGGCCACAGACCGGAAACCCGTTGCAATAGTAACACGGGTAATTTACAATGGCAATGAATCATTAGCGTAATTGTGCATTTGGCCCCCGACGGGGTCGACAATAATTGCCCATCATGACGGGATTGGATAATATTTCTCGTTGGCCTGGGGAGAGGTTGCCATTCATGTCTTTGCAAAAAACCATGGGAATGCGGCGGGTAGTGATCACGGGCGTTGGTATGGTGACGTCCATGGGGCTCGATGTGCCCACCGTATGGAAAAACTTATTGGCGGGAGAATCAGGAGTCACCAAATTGCGCCGCTTTGATCCCGAAGTCATGGAACGCTACCGCGTTCCGGAGGACTTCCCCGTCATTGGCGGCGTGCTGGAGAATTTTGATTTAAAAGAGATATTGCAAACCCGTAAAGATGTGGTCACCAAGGAAGATTTGAAGCAGATTAAATACACTGATCGCTTCACGCAGTTTGCCCTGGCCGCCAGCATGGAAGCGGTACAGGATTCCGGGCTGAACCTGGAGGCGGAAGATCCGGAGCGGGCCGGGGTGATCATTGCCAGCGGCATGGGCGGGGTCAGTTCCTGGGAGGACGGGGTCAAGAAGCTCCTGGCCGAAGGGGTGCGCCGGGTTTCTCCTTTCCTGGTGCCCAAGATGATTCCCAATCTGGCCGCGGGGAACGTCTCCATCCGGTTTAAGGCCAAAGGTCCCAATATTGCCCTGTCCACCGCCTGCGCCGCCGGGGCCCATGCGGTTGGCCTGGCCTGCCGTTCCATCCAGCTGGGGGAAGCGGATCTCATGGCCGCGGGGGGCACCGAAGCCGCGGTGACCATCCTGACGTTGACGGCCTTTTATCGCATGGGGGCCCTGGCCGTGGGCTTTAATGATCGCCCCGGAGCCGCCAGCCGTCCTTTTGATGTGCATCGCTGCGGTTTTGTCATGTCGGAAGGCAGCGGCATCATGGTGCTGGAGGAACTGGACCACGCCCTGGCCCGGAACGCCGATATCTATGCGGAAATCGTCGGGTTCGGCATGAGCGGCGACGCCTACCACATTACCGATCCGGATAAAGAGGGGGCCAAGCGCTGCATCCAGCTGGCCCTGAAGGACGGCGGGGTCACCCCGGAGGACATTGATTACGTCAATCCGCATGCCACGGCCACGCCGGTGGGGGATCGTAACGAATCCCTGGCCTTGAAGGAGATTTTTGGAGAGGCCGCGCCCCGCCTGCTGGTGAGCGGTACCAAGTCCATGACCGGCCATCTTCTGGGCGCCGCCGGCGCGGTGGAGGGCATCTTTTCCATCCTGTCCATCAAGCATGGGATAGTGCCGCCCACCATCAACCTGGACGAAGTGGACCCGGACTGCGCCGGCCTGGATATCGTCAGAAATCAGGCCCGGACTGCCGACATTCGCTATGCGCTGTCCAATTCCTTCGGATTTGGCGGCACCAATGCGGCTCTGGTGTTCAAACGCTTTGAGGGGTAAGTCGATATAAGATCACGAGTCGACGCTTAAACTGCCGGAGATGAGCAACCTTCTCCCGGGCCAGCGCGGCCCCGGAGATTTGCAGAGTCAGATCTTCTCAAAACTGCAGAAGGAGGACGTCGTCCATGAATGCCGCGTTTGTCATCCTGGCAGCCCTGGCAGTGGCAGTGGGAGGATACCGCTGGTACGCCGGCTACGTCGACAAAAACGTTCTACAAACCGATCCCCAAAAAGTCACCCCTGCCAAGATGTACATGGACGGGGTGGACTTCATGCCCACCTCCAAGAACGTCCTCTTTGGCTACCAGTTCAAGAGCATCGCCGGCGCCGCCCCCGTGATCGGGGCCATTATTGCGCTCCAATGGGGCTGGCTGCCAGCCATCTTGTGGCTCTTCATCGGGGTGGTGTTCTTCGGCTGGGTGCACGATTACATTTCCGGGATGGTGTCCCTGCGCAATGACGGCCTGTCCCTGGGCGCCCTGAGCTATAAGCTCATCTCTCCCCGGGCCCGTCTAATCCTGCTCTCCTTCATCTATTTCTATCTGCTGCTCATCGCCGGGGCCTTCGGGGCGGTGATTGCCGGCGCCCTGACCGGGCTGGCTTCCGGGCCGGTAGCCATCCTGGTCCTGGCCGCGGCGGGGCTGCTGGCGGGCCAGATGATCTACCGCTGGCGAGTCAACGTCCTGGTGATCACGGTGGTCTGCGTCAGCCTGGCCCTGATCGGCATCTGGTTGGGTGGAGTCCTCCCAGCCCAGCTTTTCCTGGGTTCCCTGGCCAAGAGCAAACTCACCTGGGCCATTTTTGCCATCGCCCTCTGTTACTTCAGCGCCATCTCCCCCATTTGGCGGTTTGCCCTGCCCCTCAATTATGTGGCCTTCTATATTGTCATGCTGGGACTGGTTGGGGGCATCATCGGCATCTTTCTGAAACTGCCGCCGGTGCAGGCCCCGATGTTTACCCAGTTTGTCATTCCCGTCGGTCCCTTGTGGCCCATGCTCTTTGTCACCATCGCCTGCGGGGCGGTATCCGGCTGGCATTCCCTGGTGTGCACCAGCGGCACCTGCCGCCAGCTGGAGAGTGAAATGGACGCCAAACCGGTCCTGGCCGGTTCCATGTTCGTGGAGATGCTCCTGGGGGTGGTAGCCCTGATGACCGCGGCTGCGGCCATCCCGTACGCCCAATATCTGGAGCTGGTCAAGAAGGGCCCGGCCTTGGTCTTCGCCGCCGGTTTGAGCAACCTGTTGAACGCTCTGGGCCTGCCCCTGGCCTACGGCAGGACGATGGCCACGGTGATCATCATCGTCCTGGCCATCACCGTCATGCAGTTGGTGCTGCGGTTCATGAAAGTGGCTACCATCGAACTGGTGGGGGATTCTACCCCGGTACTGCGGAACGGCCCGATAGCCACCCTGATTGCCGCGCTGCTCACCCTGCTCATCGTGGAGACGGGCTGGTGGCAATACCTGTGGGTACTCTTCGGCGGGGCCAACCAGCTGTTAGCCTCCCTGGCCCTGCTGGTGGGGTCACTGTGGCTCTTGTCCCAGGGGAAAAAGGCCACCTTCACCCTCATCCCCATGTTTTTCATGTTCATCACCACCATCGCCGCCCTGCTCTACACTTCTTACAATTTACTGAGTAAAGTGGCCAGCGGCCAGGCCAAGGGGCAGGCCCTGGTGGGCAACGGCCTCATGGGGATCGTGTCCCTCATCCTGGTAATTCTGGCTATTATGCTTCTGGCCGACGGCCTCAAGGCCCTGCGCCGTTACCGGGAGCCCGGCAGAGGCATGCCGGCCGAGGCGAAATGAAATGAGATGTGGGGGGAGGGGCCAGGGTCCGTAGGGGCGGGTTTTAAACCCGCCCCTACAGCCCTTCTCCCAAATGTGAGCCCATAACCGGAGGTCCTGTCATGACCAAAAAAAAAGGCGGCTTTCTCAATGCCGTCAAAGAATTTGTCTACGGCATGGCGGCCCATGATTCGGCCCGCTTTGCCCTGAAGACCCGGGCCCAGATGGAGCATTTGTTCATCCTGGTGACCATGGGGGACCTGGTGGGGGTGCCCCTCTTACCTCCCTACTACTCCCTGCGGCTACTCCCTTACGTGGTGCCCCAAATCGCCACCTGGAAACGCCGCATGCTCAGGGAAAAGGATTTGACCGATACACTAGCGTAAAGAAGCTGTCAGCTATCAGCTATCAGCCAAAGACCTGATCTGGGTCTCTCTTATCCTTCTCGGCGGAGGCTCATCAGGAAGGATAGGGCGGGGATGCCTAAAAGCACAGGTAAATTCTGTAAAAAGAGCTGAAGATGCCATCTCATAAGGTGGCTTACCCCAATATCTAGGCGATTGTCCCCTTGAATGGAAAGAGGAAGCGATAAAACTGGTCGAAAAGCTGACAGCTGACAGCTAATAGCTTCATCGGAGGTGAACCATTTCTCTCGCCACGTTACTCAAAGACCATCCCGAGCGCCGCTACCTGATGTTCGGCGGCAAAGGCGGCCTGGGCAAGACCACCTTTTCGGCCGCGGCCGGCTATTACCTGGCCAAGCAAGGGCACAAGGTCCTGGTCTTCTCGGTGGACCCCCAGGCGTCGCTGTCTGACATCTTCCAGCAGGACATCTTCGGCCAGGGGCCGGTCAAGGTCATGGACAATCTCTGGGCCCAGGAGATCGACGCCGACAGGCGCATCAAGGCTTACCAGGAAGAGATCCGCCAGAAGATCCGGGATATGTACGGGTTTACGGACCTGCCCGAGGAGATCGAATCCTATATCCGGGCCGCCTCCGCGGAGCCGGCCATGGAAGAGAGCGCCATCTTCGACGCGGTGGTGGACATCATGGTGGCCGGGGACTACGACTACTATATCTACGACCTGGTGCCCCTGGGCCACGCCCTCTATTACCTCTCCATGGCCACGGTCTATGACGCCTGGATCAGCAAGATCACGGCCTTGCGGGAGCAGATGCGGGAGTACGACCAGGTGGCGGCCCACATCAAGCGGGACGATGACACCCTGGATGAAGACGCCATTCTGGCGGAGCTCCACTATATCAAGGAGCGCATCCAGGCCAGCTCCCGGGTCCTTACCGACCGGGACAAGACCGCGTTCTTCTTTGTGCTGACGCCCGAGGAGATGATCATCCAGGATACCTTGAAGGCCGCGGACCTGTTCGCCAAGTTCCAGGTGCCCCTGTCCGGGTACATAGTGAACCGGGTGCTGCCGGAGAGCCTGAGGCAGGAGGACATCCCCGAGTTTCTGCAGCATCGCCTGGAGATGCAGGACAAGTACCTGGACAAGATCCGGGAGACCTTCGGGGGCCAGGTGGTCGCCCAGGTGCCGGAAATGGAACGAGACGTCACCGGGTTGACCATGATCTCCCGGGTGGCGGATTTTCTGTGTGGGTGAGCGAGATGACTGGGACCATCACCACCAATATGCGGCAGTTCCTGGCTGAAAAGCCCGACCTCAAATTCCTTTTCTTCGGCGGCAAGGGCGGGGTGGGCAAAACCGTCATGGCCGGGGCCACCGCCTTGTGGCTGGCCGGCCAGGGCCGTCGGACCCTGCTGGCCTCTACCAACCCGGTGCACTCCCTGTCGGGCCTCCTGGGCCGGGACGTCTTCGGCCAGATCACGCCCCTGAAGGAAGCGCCCGGGGCCAGCGCTTATGAAATTGACACCCGGGACACCATCAACCGGTCCAAAAACGAGATTCGGGAGAAAATCAACTGGTTTCTCCGCTTTGCCGACCTCCAACTCAAGGCCGACGAATTCGTGGAGGCCGCTACCCTGAACCCCGCGTTCGAAGAGTCGGCCATGTTCGAGAACATGCTGGACCTGATGTTCGGCGGGGAGTTCGACGCCTACGTCTTCGACACCGCCCCCACCGCCAATGCCCGGCGCCTGCTGGGTATGTCCCAGGTCTATTCCCTGTGGGTGGACAAGATGGTGAAGAGCCGGAAGGAGGCCACATCCCTCCGGGAACTGTTGTCCTTCACGAAGAAAAAAGCAGAAGCCGACCCCCTGATGGACTACCTGGTGGACTTCCGGCAGCGTATGGACCGCGCCCGCGAGTTGCTCACCGATCCGGCCCTCACCGCCTTTTTCTTCGTCACCCTGCCCGAGGCCCTGCCCATTGCGGTGATCACCCGGTTTTTGAAATGGTTTGAGGATTTCGGCATCCCCGTGGGCGGCATTGTGGTGAATGGGCTGATCCCCCATGATCCCACCCATGAGCCGGAGTTCATCGCCAACCGCCGGGCTATGCAGGCGGAGCATCTGGAGACCATCTGGCGGCTCTTCGACGGCCAGGTCCGCGCCCTGGTGCCGTTGTTCCAATCGGAGGTCAGGGGCATTGAGGCCCTGAACCAACTGGCGGAGGCGCTGTTCGGCGCATGAGCCGGCGGCGGCATCCGATCTGGGACGGTCCGTGGCCGCCAACCATGGCCTCTATATCATCGAATATCTTGATAGCGGACAGTGCCCGGCCTACATGTAAGTCAGGTTCGGCGGGCGTCCAGGCCCGGGGCGAATCTTAACCGGCATGCCGAGTTTAAGTTTGCATGCCGTTAATTCCTGAAAGCCCTAACCACTAACCACTGAATGCTCACTGCTGAAAATGACCGCTGCCCCGGAACCCATCCGCATCGCCATCGTCGTCAACGGAGAGGAATTCAGCTGCAAAGCGGTCATCCTGCCTTTTGCGGTGGAAGGCTACCCACCGGTGGACCTCATCCTGTACGGCGCCCAAACCGAGGTGGCGGCGGGGATGCCGGTGCATCTCCTGCCGGATTTACAGCCGGAGGCTTTTGACCTGGTGCTGGACGGCCAGTTCTTGACCGCCGGCCCGGCTGGTGGTTCCCCGGACCGGACGGCGAACCTCATTTCCGGTTCCGCGGCCCGCTTCCTGAAAGGGCTGGTGTGCCAACTCCAGGAGTTGCGCCAGAAGCAGGAAATCAACGCCGGCATCATCATGAGCGCCACCGACGCCCTCGTCACCATCAATGAAGACCACATGATTATCGGTTACAATCGCGGGGCGGAGCAGATGTTCGGCTACACCCGGCAAGAAGCTTTGGGCCAGGACCTGAAACTCATTGTGCCGCCGCCGTACACCGACGCCCACCGGGATTTCGTGCGGCGCTACCTGGCCACCCGGGAAGCCCACGTGCTCGGTCGCCAGCGGCGCCTCGTCGCCCGGCGCCGGGACGGGCAGGAATTCCCCTTGAGCATTTCCTTTTCCGTGGCCGAGATCCGTGACAACCTGTATTTCACCGCCATCATGCGGGATATTACCGAATATGAAGCCATGAAGGACCGGGTGCTCCAGTCCGAACGTCTGGCCGCGGTGGGTAATACCGTGACCCATATCGCCCATGAAATCAAGAACCCGCTCCTCATCATCGGGGGGTTTGCCCGCCAGCTCGTGAAGACCCCGGGACTGGATGACAAGGCCCGCCGGAAATTGACCATCATGGCAGAAGAGGTGACCCACCTCGAGGACATGGTGGCGGCAATGCGGGACTTTGTCCGCCGTCCCCCCGCCCAAAAGCGTCCCGGGCAGCTGGCCGAGGCGATTCAGGCGGCCCTGGAACTGTTCCAGGATACCCTTGCGGCCCACCACATCACGGTACGCCGGGTGGAAGCCACGCCGCTGCCGACCGTGAGTTTTGATCCCCAGCAGATACATCAGGTGCTCATCAATCTCTTGCAAAACGCCCTGGAGGCCATGCCCCGGGGCGGTGAGATCACCGTGCGCAGCCGGGTCCGGGGCCCCCAGGCCGAAATCAGCGTCACCGACACCGGCGAGGGCATGACCCCGGAAGTAGTGGGCAATATCTTTCAGCCCTATTTTACCACCAAGGAAAAGGGGACCGGCCTGGGGCTGGCCATCTGCCAGAACATCATCCAGGAGCACGGCGGCCGCATGGTTGCCGACAGCACCCCGGGCAAAGGGTCCACCTTTACCATCCAACTGCCCCTGGAACAGCAACCTGGGGCCGGGGGGGCGGCAGCGCCCCCACCATGACCTGACGGGATTGATTGACATGACCGCCACGACCAAACCCATCCGCATCGCCATTGTCTTGAACGGCCAGGAATTCATCTGCCACCCGGTGGCGCTGCCTTTTTCCCTGGAAGGTTACCCGTCGGTGGACATCGTCCTGTTCGGCACCAAAGCCGAGGTCGCCGCGGGGATGGCCGTGCACCTTTTGCCGGAGTTGCAGCCGGAGGCCTTTGATCTGGTCCTGGACGGCCAGTTCCTTACCGCCGGGCAGCGCGGTTTTTCCCCGGAAACGGTGCAGAACTTGATTACCGGACCCGCGGCCCGCCTCCTGAAAGGGCTGGTGTGCCAGTTCCAGGAGTTGCGCCAGAAGCAGGAAATCAACACCGGCATCATCAACAGCGCCACTGACGCCATTATCACCATCAATGAAGACCACGTAATTGTCGGCTACAATCAGGGGGCCGAACAGATGTTCGGCTACACCCGGCAGGAGGCTTTGGGCCAGGACCTCACCATCATCATTCCGCCGCCGTATAAGGATGAACACCGGCAATACGTGCGGCGCTACGTGGCCACCCGGGAGGCCCGGATGATCGGCAAGCACGTGCGCCTCAGCGCCCTGCGCCGGGACGGGCGGGAATTCCCCATGAGCATCTCCTTTTCCGTGGCCGAGATTCAGGACAACCTCTATTTCACCGGCATCATTCGGGATATTACCGAATACCAGGAAATGGAAGAGCGGGTGCTCCAGTCCGAACGTCTGGCCGCGGTGGGCAACACCGTGACCCATATCGCCCACGAAATCAAAAATCCCCTGCTCATCATCGGGGGGTTCGCCCGGCAACTCATGAAGATTCCGGGCCTGGACGACAAGGCCCGCCAGAAACTCACCATCATCGCCGAAGAGGTGGGGCACCTGGAGGAAATGGTGGCCGAGATGCGGGAATTCGTGCGCCGCCCCCCGGCCGCCAGACGCCCCGGTCAGATCAGCGACGTGCTCCATGAAGTGCTGGAACTGTTCCAGGAGACCTTTACAGAACACCTCATCACGGTGCGCCGGGTGGAGCAGGGGCCGGTGCCCCTGGTGGTCTTCGACCCCAAACAGGTGCGCCAGGTGCTCATCAATCTGTTTAAGAACGCCCTGGAAGCCATGCCCCGGGGCGGTAAGATCACCGTGGGCAGCCAGGTCCGGGGCGGCAATGTGGAAATCAGTATCACCGACACCGGCGAAGGGATGTCCCCGGAGGTGGTGGGCAATCTTTTCCAGCCCCATTTTACCACCAAGGAGAAGGGGACCGGCCTGGGGCTGGCCATCTGCCAGAGCATCATCAAGGAGCACGGCGGCTGCATCTTTGCGGACAGCACCCCGGGCAAAGGGTCCACCTTTACCATCCAACTGCCCATCGAGGAGGCGCCGGTGGCGGCGGAGGAGTGACATCGAGGAGCTGATTTTTTCCCCCTTTTCTTAAAGGGGGGTCAGGGGGATTTCAGACAACCCGTTGGAAATCCCCCTAAATCCCCCTTTTTCAAAGGGGGACTTGGGCTTGCCAAGCCATCCTTTCTGGCTGATTTTTATGTCAAGTTAATGATAAATAGTACACTAGTCTTGCGTTCCAGATAATACATGGTATAAGTGCTTGGCTTTTTTCCCTCCCCCTTGATGGGGGAGGGTCAGGGTGGGGGTGAAATGACTCACCGATTACCTTGTCTTATTCCCCCTCCCCCCAACCCCCTCCCACCAGGGGAGGGGAGTTAAAGGCTTTATATTTATGAAAGGTCCTTACGGGACACGACACTAGTTGAGAAGCGTTTCCCTCAATTTTATTGATATTATGCAAAAAATGTCTGACGTTGCCATGGCCGCGCCCACCATTGGGCCCCACGCCGCGCCCTTGCTGGAGGTGCGGGACCTGACGGTTAATTTCGCCGTAGAAAGGGGCCGGGTCAGGGCCGTGGCCGGGGTGAGCTTCGATCTGGCCCCCGGCGAGACCTTGGGACTGGTGGGGGAATCGGGCTGCGGCAAGACCGTCACCGCCATGTCCATCCTGCGGCTCCTGCCGATGCCGCCCGCGGAAGTAACCGGCGCCATCCGTTTTCAGGGGGAAGACCTGCAAGGCTCCCCGGAGGCCCGCCTGCGCCAGATCCGGGGCGACCGTATCGCCATGGTCTTCCAGGAACCCATGACCGCGCTGAACCCGGTCCTCACCATCGGCGAGCAGGTGGCCGAGGCCCTGCGCCTGCACCGGGGTCTGTCCCATCACGCGGCCTGGCGGGAGGCCGGCGCGGCCCTCGCCCGGGTGGGCTTCCCCGATGCGGCCCGGCGTCTGTCGCAATACCCGCACCAGCTCTCCGGGGGACTCAGGCAGCGGGCCCTCATGGCCATGGCCCTGGCCTGCGACCCCGAACTGCTCATCGCCGATGAGCCCACCACCGCCCTGGACGTGACCATCCAGGCCCAGATCCTGGCCCTGCTGGCCAGCCTCAAGGCGGAATTGGGGCTGGCGGTGCTGTTCATCACCCACAACCTGGGGATCGTGGCCCAGACCGCCGACCGGGTGGCGGTGATGTACGCCGGCCTTATCGTGGAACAGGCCCCGACCGCGGAACTCTTCCGCCACCCGGACCATCCGTACACGGTGGGCCTGCTCAATTCCGTGCCCAAGCTGGATTTCCGGCATCCGCCCGGGGAGAGCCTCTCGGCGATTCACGGCCACCTGCCGGCGGAGCCGCCGTCGGGCTGCTTCTTCCGGGACCGCTGCCCCCTGGCCCACGGGCGCTGCCTGGAGGAGCCGCCGTGGGTGGAGGTGAGCCCCGGGCACCTGGTGCGTTGCTGGAACTATGTCTGAACTATTAGAAGCCCACGACCTGTGTGGTTATTTCCGTCTGGCCGGCGCCTGGGGAAAAGGGCCGCTCTTGAAGGCGGTGGATGGCGTCAGCCTGGCCCTCTTCTCCGGAGAAGCCCTGGGGCTGGTGGGGGAGTCCGGGTGCGGCAAGTCCACCCTGGGCCGCCTGGCCCTGGCGCTTTTGCCCCCCACCCGGGGCCGCATCGTCTTCGCCGGGGAGGACCTGGCCCAGGTGTCCAAAAAGCACCTCAAGGAACTGCGGCGCCAGTTCCAGATCATCTTCCAGGACCCCTATTCGTCGCTCAACCCCCGCATGACCGTGGGCCAGATCCTGGAAGAGCCCTATGTCATCCATAACCTGGGGAGCCGCCCGGAGCGCCGGGCCTGGGTGGATGAGCTGCTCACGGAAGTGGGCCTGACCGCCGAGGTGCTGGACCGCTATCCCCATGAATTCAGCGGCGGCCAGCGCCAACGCCTGGGGATCGCCCGGGCCCTGGCCCTGAAGCCCCGGCTCATCGTGGCCGACGAGCCGGTTTCCTCCCTGGACGTCTCCATCCAGGCCCAGATTCTCAATCTCCTGGCGGAGTTGCAGGCGCGGCACGGCCTTACCTATCTGTTCATCTCCCATGACCTCTCCGTCATCTCCCAGATCAGCAACCGGGTGGCGGTGATGTACGTGGGCCGGTTGATGGAAATGGCCACCCGCGAGGTGCTGGCCGGGGCCCGGCTGCACCCCTATACCGAGGCCCTCCTGGCCGCGGTGCCCCGGCCCACCCCGGAGCGGACTTTTTCGCCGCCGGCCCTCAAGGGGGAACCCCCCAGCCCGGTCAACGTGCCGACGGGCTGCCCTTTCCACCCCCGCTGCCCCGAAGCCCAGCTGCCCCGCTGCCGGGAGACCGTGCCCGCCTTCCGGGAGACCGCCCCGGACCACTGGGTCGCCTGCCATTTCCGGTGAGGGGGGAGGGGGCTCGGGGATGCCATAAATTTTTTCAATCATTGGGAACGCCCCTTAACCCAAAATCCCCCCTAACCCCCCTTTAGAAAAGGGGGGAACCATGAGGAATTACGTCTAAAGTCCCCCTTTGAAAAAGGCGATTACTTAGTACTTGACATAAGGTTTTGGATGTGTTATCTTGGTAATCATCAAGGGTTGAAGGAGATTCCCGATGAAAACCAAGACCACCAGACAGATGACCATTGATGAATTTGAGGCCATGTTCCCCGATGAAGATGCCTGCAAAGCCTATCTGGTTTCCCGACGCTGGCCTAAAGGCGTAAGGTGTCCACGGTGCGGTAGCGATAAGGTCTATGAACTTAGCCGCTCCTTCCACTGGCAGTGCCGGTGTTCTACCACTGGCTATCGCTTTTCTGTCTTGGTGGGAACGATTTTCGAGAACACTAATTATCCCTTGCAAACTTGGTTCAAGGTAATCTACCTTATGCTGAGTAGTAAGAAAGGCATAAGCGCCCTGCAAATCCATCGGATGATCGGCACGGGGTCTTATAACACCGCTTGGTATATGTGTCATCGTATTCGGGCCGGACTCGGCAATGCTGAATTTCGCAAACTCGTGGGATTTGTTGAGGTTGACGAAACTTTTATCGGCGGGAAAGCCAAGAACAAGCATAGGGATAAGCGGGGCGGGGGCCGCGGTCCCTCTGGCAAAACTCCCATAATCGGGGCGGTGAGCCGGGGTGGTAAGGTCGTGGCCAAAGTGATTGATAATGTTGATACCAAGACCCTTGACGACTTCGTGAATGAAACCGTTTCTCACAAGGTCAGCCTGATTTCTACAGATGATAACTCGGGTTATCGGTTCCTGAGCGAAAATTTCAATCATGGGGTTGTCCATCATGCTACCGGAGAATATGTCTGCGGTGCGGTTCATACCAGCACCATTGACAGCTTTTGGTCTATGATCAAACGCGGCATTGTCGGTACGTTCCATAAGGTTAGTAAAAAGTATCTGCAACTCTACGTTGCTGAATGTGAGTTCCGCTATAACAACCGCAAGAATCCTGATATTTTCGGGGCGGCGATACGGTTATGTTAATTGTTCGGATGATATTATTGTTAATTTTCTTATTCCCCATTAATATTTTTGCAAATGGGCAATCACAATCGCCCATCTCGATAGGCACACAGCAAAATAATCAAAATCCATCCGAAAGCAGCAATAAACAGGCCGACAAAGACAAAAACACTAGCGAATCGCTCAAGGCCCCGCTTAAAGAAGTAATCTCCCAACACCAAAACCAGAATATAAAAAACACAGGAAAACAAGAACATCATTGGTACGATACTTTTTTTGATAATACTACTAATTGGCTGCTTGCTCTTTTCAGTGGCCTCCTTGTCTGGTTCAATTATCGTTTGTGGAAGGCTACTGAAAAGTTGTGGGGAGCATCTCAAGATCAATCCATCGCCATGAATCAATCTATTAATGAAGCTATGCGTTCTGCCAATGCAATGCAAAGAGTTGCTCGGTCTATGGAAATTAGCACCCAAACTGCCGCTGAAAATGTCGAAATATTTAAAGATGTAAGAGAAAAACAACTGAGACCCTGGGTTTTGGTCGATACTGTAATCATTACTAATGTTATTAATCCATCGATAGTTGAGACTAGTAAAATAACTGATTATAAGCCTACTGGTGCCCAAATTATCAACCCAAAAATTGGGCCACAAGCGCTCATTTTGATCAAAAATAGTGGCCCCACTCCTGCAATTAATTTGAAACATTGGGGAAGTATTTGCGTTAAAGAGTACCCACTTAAGTCTGATCTTCCGGTAAAACGCCGTGATTTGGCCGAAACAAAAGCCACAATCGCTTCTCAAGGAATCAACACACTTCCAGTCCATTGGCCAGATCCACTTACTACTGAACAAATAACCGAATTGAAAAAAGGGACACTGGTAATTTATGTCCATGGTGAAATTACCTATACGGACATTTTCAGTAAGAATCGCACAACTAGATATCGGGTTATGCATGGCGCTATGACTGGCATCTTGGGCGTAGTTACGAGTGTAACCATATGCGAAGAAGGCAATGAGGTAGATTAATATAATTACAAAATTAGTTAATTTATCACCTTTCCAGGCGTACCATATAACAAATATAATCAAAACTATGAACAAAACGATAAGGAAGGCTCCTTGGATAAAATAGCTCCTCTCCTCGTCATCCTTAAAGAAGCTATCATTTTTGTTGCTAGATGGATTCAAATCCATAATGGCTTTGTTAGTGCCACCGCTACTGCTGTAATAGCCGCCTTCACAGTTACTTTGTGGTTGACTAACAGAAAGCTGTGGAAAGTCTCGTTGAAGCAATCTGATCATATGGAGACTTCCCTCAAAATTGCCAAAGAATCTAGTGATGCCGCCAAACAAAGTGCAGATGCTCTCGCAGCCTCGGAAAGAGCACATGTTTTTGCTAAAGTTAAACCCATTAACAAGGTTGCGTTGGGAGATAGTATTATCGTCGCCCAACTTCATTTGCACAATCTTGGGAAAACTCCAGCTACCATAATAGAGATAGCTTTTAAGGGTGATAAACTTCCAAACCCTCCTTCCCGTGAAAACTTGCCCGATCCTCACCCCCCTCTCGTATCCTTTATCGGCAGCAATGAAGAACCTTTCGAAGATTCCCACATGTTCAGCATTAATGAATTTGAATGGAATGCCCTTATAGCCGTAAACCCCAGGAACCTTGTGGCCACAAATCCTGCCATTAAATTCTATTGTTTCGGCTATGTCAAATACATTACTATTTTCGACCAAGAGGAATACCATAGCTTTTGCTGGGAATTTGCTGCCCCAATCGGCAAATTTGCCTTGTCCCCCGATAGCGAATTGAATTACGATACAAAGAAAGATTAATCCTATTAACCAAATACTAAACTTTATTCTCATTTCCGTCCCCTTTTCGGAGCGATTACCCGTCTTGATTTATGTCAAGTTCTGGGGAATCGCCTTTGAAAAAGGGGGATTTAGGGGGATTTAAAGACCAGCCATCGGCCTAAATTTATGGCAAACGCTATATATTGCCTCCATTCAAGTGATTGCTTTGGCTGAAAGCTGAAAGCTGACGGCTGATAGCTCTTATGGAATACCTCATCATCTGTCTGGCTGCGTTCCTGGCCTCCGGGTTGACCCTGTTTTCGGGGTTCGGCCTGGGCACCCTACTGTTGCCGGCCATGGCCCTGTTTTTCCCAATCGACCTGGCCATCGCCCTCACCGCGGTGGTCCATGCCCTGAACAATCTTTTTAAATGCTGGCTCCTGGGCCGCCATGCCGACCGGGGGATCGTGCTCAAGTTCGGCCTGCCGGCCATCGTCAGCGCCCTGGTGGGGGCCCGGGTGCTCCTGTATCTGTCCGACCTCCCGCCGCTGCTCACCTACCAGGTCTTCGGCCACGCCGTGCACGTCCTGCCGGTGAAGCTGGTGGTGGCCTGCCTGATTCTGATCTTTGCCCTGTTGGAACTGGCGCCGGGCGGCGTCCAACTCTCCTTTCCGGCCCGCTATCTCCCCCTGGGGGGCGTGCTGAGCGGTTTCTTCGGGGGGCTGTCGGGACATCAGGGGGCGCTGCGTAGCCCCTTTCTCCTTAAGGCGGGGCTGACCAAAGAGGGCTTCATCGCCACCGGCGTGGTAATCTCCCTCATGGTGGATATTCCCCGGATCATCATGTATGGCTTAACCTTGCCGGGGCTGCACCTGGAAGGCAACCGCGGGCTTTTGGCCGCCGCCGTCCTGGCGGCCTTCGCCGGGGCCGGGCTCGGGAACCGCCTGATGCAGAAGGTGACCCTGCGTCTGGTGCAGCTCCTGGTGGCCATGATGCTCCTGGGTATTGCCCTGGGATTGGGGAGCGGCCTCCTTTAGCCTGCCGGGGTCCGGTGGCGAAAAACGGCAGGGGGTGGTTTAATATGGTCATGAAATACCTGCCTGACATCATTCTCCTGGTGGTCGGCCTCCTGGTCATGGCCTTCCTGCTCATATTGGGGGCCTTGAGTGAAGGGTGGGTGGCGCTGGCCTGCTTTTTAGGGGTGGCGGTGGTGCACTTCGGCTGGTGGGGGACCTTGCTCAAGGTGGGGTGGCGCCTGGCCGGGAAGAACCCCGATGACTTTGACTTCCATTTTCCGGGGTAAACATCTCGAACCCCCGCCCTGGCTTTACGCCCGTATGGCGCAGGGTTCCCTCATGCGCCTGATCTACCGGCTCTTCGTGGGAGACCTGGCGGCGCAGCTGGCCCCGGGCAGCCGTCTCCTGGATGTGGGCACCGGCCCGGGCTATCTCCTGGGCCATCTGGCCTCGGCCCGCCCGGACCTCGATCTCTGGGGCCTGGATTTCTCCCGCGCCATGATCCGCCGGGCGCTGTCCCGGCAAGATGCCGTGGCGTCCCAGGCACCGCCCCGGTGGCTGGTGGCCGACGCCTGCCGCCTCCCCTTTGCCGCCGGGGTTTTCGACCACCTCATCGCCAGCTTCAGCTTTCATATCTGGCCGTGCCCGGTGGCGGGCCTGCAGGAACTGCTCCGGGTGCTGGCGCCCGGAGGGCGGGCCTGGGTCTACGAACTGCGCCGGGAGGCCTCCTCCCATGATCTCAGGGCCTTCGCCGGGGAAACGGGGCTGCCCTTTCCCTTGGTCTATCTGGGCTATCGCACGGTGAGCCGGCACCATGCCCTGCCGGCCCCGGAATTTGCCCGCATTCTGGAGGAAGCAGCGGGCGCCCGGGGGAATTTGCGTCCGGCCCACCACATCTTCTGGCGGGCGGAACTGGCGCAGGCTTGACCGCGGCCAGAGCCAACCTGGGGGTGATTCCCTTAACAGAGTGAGCCTTACTTCTCTGCCCCCGGTGCGCCCGGGGCGGCCTCGAAGGTTGTTCAAATTTTTATGAATTTTCCCCCTGGGTTTTCAACTTGCTCCCTTGATATGCCACTTTTAAGTTCTTAATTTAACAATTACGGCGGGTTGCGCCGCGAGCTTACCTCATTTAGCGGGAGCTTTCCCCTATGTTGCCAAGACGGCTTCTTCACGGGTTCGTGATCCTGGTTTGTTTGCAACTGGCCTGGTGGCTGGGGCCGGTGCGCCCGGTTTGGGCAGACGCGCAGGACCTGGCCATGTTTTATGATAGCCTGGCCCCCTATGGCAAATGGGTCGATTACGGCAAATACGGACCGGTGTGGTATCCCACCCAGGTGGCATCCTCCTGGCGTCCCTACCTGGACGGCCGCTGGACGCCCAGTCACGGAGGTTGGGTCTTTGAGACCTCCGAGCCCTGGGGCTGGGCCACCTACCATTACGGTAACTGGATGCCCACCACGAAGTACGGCTGGGTCTGGTCTCCGGGCAGCACCTGGTATCCGTCCACGGCCGCCTGGCGCACCAGCGATGATTATGTCGGCTGGGCCCCTACCCCCCCGCCCGATTATGAGCCTGAGCCGGCCTTTTACCCGGAGGAGGGCTATACCCCCGGAGCCCCGGTCTTGGACCTACTGGCGGCGCCGCTGTGGATTTTCGCCCGGGCGGCCGATTTTCTGTTGGGTTTCGGGGAACCCTTTGCCCCGGATTATTCGTATTATAACTGCGTCAATTGCCTGGCGCCCCTGGGTTATGCCCCCATCGTGTATGGCGGCACCTTTCCCCTGACCGACTTTTACTACCCCGGTTATGCCCCGGGGGCCTACTATTCCTTTGGGCCGCCCTTTCCGTTCATCTCCCGGGTTAGCAGGGTCAACATCGTGCAGATCAACAACTACGTCAATAACTATCATTATAGGCAGATGCGCAATGTGTTGCCGCCGGCCGGGGTGATAGCCCGACATCCCTTCCTGCGGGAGGCCATACCTGGCCCGGTGCTGGAGGGCCGGAGGTTTCCCATCACCCGGGTGCAGAATGTGGGCCGGGTGGAGCATGAATTAACCCGCCCCGGGGTCTTACCGCCGCTGGCGCACCTGCCGGCCGCCCCCGCGATTCCCAAATATACGCCGACCCCGTCGAGATTCGTGCGGCCTGAAAACCTGCCGCATATGAAAGGCATGGCCTTGCCCCACCAGGCCTCCATGCCCCTGACCCCCTCGATGCGGCGCCAGATTAGCGTTAAGCGACGGCTGGGGGAGCCGCAACCGCGCATTGAAACCCGGCCGGAGTTCCGGCCCCTGGCCAAACCGGAAGTCGCCCCCCGGGCCCCCGCAACTGTGCCCCACGCGCCCCCGCCAGTGATTCAGGCTCCCGGGAGAGCCTCCCGGCCGGCGCCGGGCCCGTCCACCCCGGGAGAGCTCCCCGGACCTTCTCGGGAATATCGGCCGCCCCCCCAGCGGGAGGTCCGGCCGGCACCTTCCAGGGAACTGCGTGCGCCCGCCGGGGAAGGATTCCGAGCGGCCCCGCCGCGGGAATTTCGTGCGCCCTCCCACGGAGGATTTCAGCCGGCGATTCCGAGGGAATTTCGCGCTGCTCCCCGGCCAGCGCCCCAGCCGGCCTTTCACCCGCCGGCGCCCCGGGGATCGGCTCCGGCCCGGCCATCTGCGCCCTCGGCGCCGCCGCAGCCCTTCCATAAATAGCCCGGGCCAGACTCGCAGTTCTCATGGCGAGTCCGGCCCCCGGTCAAGGCTTAGGTTTTCTGTCTCGGCAGGCTGTCAGGGTTTTTTTTAAGAGCCTTAGCCCGCGGCCATTTCAAAGCCCGCCGCTTTCACCACCCGGGCCAGGTCTTCCGCCGGGATGGGAGCGGCGCTGTCATAGCTCACCCGGCCACTGGCCAGGTCCACCTGGACATTGCTCACCCCGGGCAAACCGGCCATGGCCTTGGTCATGGCGGCAACGCAATGGGCACAGCTCATGCCTTTTACTTTGATTTCCGGCATCAGGTTTCTCCTTCAGGATTTTTGAGGCCGGGAACTGGCGGTGACACCTGGTTCTCCGCCTCTGACACATGATAATCATCCTGGTCCCCAGAAGAAAGGGGCGGGGTGCGGCTGAATACGAAGGCGTTCCGGGACACCCCCAGGGCTTGGGCCACCGGGACGCACTTGGCCTGGAGCAGGAACCAGACGCGTCGGTCGCCCAGGTGACTCATGGTCTCGAAATGCCCCATGCCCTTGGCCACAATGACCTGAGCGGCCGCATAGAGTTCCCGGAAGCCGGGGCTGGCCTCGTCCAGCTGCAACCCCACGGTACGGGCCCCGGTATCCGCCACGGGCTCTAAAGGCTCCCTGAGGCCCGAGGCTTCCAGGTCCTCCCGGGTCAGATCGTTCTGGATGGGCCCACCCTTGACCACGTAGAGCGCCTGCCACCCCCGACGCCGGAGCGCCACCACCAGGGGGCGATCGAAGAATTGCTCCCCGGCATTGTCCGCCAGGTAGAGGAGGAGGCCGGGGGGACCGGCCAGAGCTTGGCGAAACTCCGGTCCATGGAAAATGGCGAACTCCACCCGGGCCAGCATCTCCCGGGTCACCTCCGCTTCTCCCCGGAAGAAATCCAGGGCATTGCCCAGGGCCGCGAACTTAAGGAGGGATTCCAGATCCTCGCCGCACGCCGGTGCCAGGCGCCGGTGCAACCGGGCCGCCAGGGCGGTGGCCGCGACTTTCCGGGGCCCGAAGGGATCGGCGTTGCCGGAGAGATGGTGGATGACGGGGAGCACCCGGTTGGCGATGCGCGCCGGGATGGCCGCCGGGCCGAAGTCCCGGTCCAGGAGGCGGCGGGCGGCCCGGTGAGCCTGGCGGCGCACTTCGCCGTCCGGGGTGGCCAACTCCACCGTGAGGGCCAGCAGGCGCTCCAGACAGGCATAACACTCGGGGCGAATGGCCATGGGTCGCATGGGTGCTTTTTTCCCAGGTTGAAGAGAGGCGCTCATGATCGGTCGCCTTTTCTTATAACCAATCCAGGATTAGCAAACAAGGCTGAGGGCTCCGGACGACGGGCGGGCCCCCTGGTGCTCGTATCGTGTCCTGGGATTACCTTACAATTAGCAGTTCCCATTCCCGCAG